>JADGHE010000027.1 GCA_019689555.1 Variibacter sp.
TTATGTGCGCGGGGGGGGGGGGGTTGCTGGGTGGGGGGGTGGGGGGGGGGGGGGCGCGGCCGCGGGGGGGGGGGCGCTCGCCGTCGTCGCCGCCGTGGGGCCGGCGGCGGCGCAGGAGTGGCCGCAACGAACGATCAAGATGGTGATCGGGTTCGGCGCTGGCGGGGGCACCGATATCGTGGGCCGCATCGTCGCCCAGCGCATGCAGGAGACGCTCGGCCACCCGGTCGTGGTGGAGAACAAGCCGGGCGCCGGCGGCATCACGGCGGCGGACACGGTCGCCCGCGCCGAGGCCGACGGCTACACGCTCTACATGATGAACAACGCCCACATCATCGCGGGCGTGATGAACAAGAGCCTGCCTTACGACACGGTGAAGTCGTTCGCGCCGGTGGGGCAGATCGCGACCGCGGGGCTCATCATCGTCACGCGGCCGGATTTTCCCGCCGGCAACGTGAAGGACCTGATCGCGGCCGCCAAGGCCAATCCCGGCAAGATCACCTTCGCCAGCGTCGGCGTCGGCAGCACGCAGCACTTCACCGGCGAACTGTTCAAGCAGGCGGCGGGAATCGACATGCTGCACGTGCCCTTCCGCCGCTCGCCGGAGGCGATCGCGGCTGTGCTCGGCAAGCAGGTCGACGTGCTCTTCGAGACCGTCTCGGCCGTGCTCGGCCAGGTGCAGTCGGGCGAGCTCAAGCCCATCGCCGTCACCGGCAAGGAGCGCTTTCCCGCCGTTTCCAGCGTGCCGGCGGCGATGGAATCCGGCGCGGTTCCGGATTACGAGGTCGCCACGTGGTACGGCCTCATCGCGCCGCGCGGCACGCCGACGCCGATCGTGGCCAAGCTCAACCGCACCCTCAACGCGATCATCGCCGAGCCGGAGGTGCGCGCGAGGCTCACCCAGGCGGGCGTGATCGCACAGGGCTCCTCGCCGGAGGCGTTCGGCCGGCACCTCGAAAGCGAGTTCGCCCGCTGGGACGCCGTGCGGGAACGCGCCGGCATCGCGCAGCGTTAAGGCGTTCTTTACCCTCGCAGCCGCTTCATCTCCGGGCGGGAAGAAAGCCGATGGCCAAGCAGCTTCATGTCGTCTCAATCTGCGGCAGCCTGCGCAAGGGCTCCTACAACGCCATGGTGGCGCGCGCTTTGCCTGCGCTCGCGCCCGCCGGCATGAGCATCACGCCGGCGCCGTCCTTTGCCGAGTTTCCGATCTACAACGCCGATGTGCAGAACGCCGCGGGCTTTCCCGCGGCCGTGATGGCGTTCGCCGACGCGATCCGCGCCGCCGACGGCGTCATCATCGTCACGCCCGAGTACAATTTCACGATCCCCGGCGGTCTCAAGAACGCGCTCGACTGGGTGTCGCGCCTGAAGAACCAGCCCTTTGCCGGCAAGCCGGTCGCGCTCCAGTCGGCGTCCCCCGGGCAGGTCGGCGGCGCCCGCGTGCAGTACGATCTGCGCAAGGTGATGGTCTTTCTCGATGCCTTGACGCTCAACAAGCCGGAAATCTTCGTCAACAACGTCAAGGCGCGCGTAAACGAGGAGACCGGCGAGCTCTCCGACGAGACCACCAAGGACCTCATCCGGCAGCAGCTCGCCGCCTTCGCGAGCTTCATCGCGCAGGCCGGCGCGAAGTCCTGACCCGCCTGCCGCCGCCCCGCGCCCCGCGCGGGCGAAGAACCGGCGGGCGCCTTTCGCGCGATCCCCCGCCGAGACGCCACCGCAAACCGCCTTGCCGAGCGATGCGCGACCCGTTGCCGGGCGCCATCGTCCATTGAAAGCAGTGAGAAAGGCCATGACCAGCAGCGACAAACTGAACGTCGTGACCATCTGCGGCAGCCTGCGCCGGGACTCCTACAACCGCGCGCTGATGCGCGCGCTCCCGGCGCTCGCGCCCGCCCATCTCGCCTTCACCGAGGCGCCGTCCTATGCCGGCCTGCCGCTCTACGATTCCGATCTGCAGAAGACCGCGGGCTTTCCGCCGGAGGCGACGGCCTGGGCGGATGCGATCCGCGCCGCCGACGCCGTCATCGTGGTCACGCCGGAATACAACTGGAGCATCCCCGGCCCGCTCAAGAACGCGATCGACTGGGTCTCGCGCATGACGGACCAGCCGTTCAAGGGCAAGCCGGTCGCCATCCAGTCCGCCTCTACGGGCCTGCTCGGCGGCGGGCGCGTGCAGCAGCACCTGCGCGTCTGCCTGACCGGCGTCGACGCCGTCGTCTTCGGCCGGCCGGAGGTTTTCGTCACCTTCGCGGCCCAGAAGTTCGACGCGAACGGCGAACTCAAGGACGAGCCGACCCGCGACATGATCCGCCAGCACCTCGCAAGCTTCGCCGCCTTCGCCGCGAAGGTGGCGGGGAAGGCGTAAAACGCCTCGCCCGCCGCTGTCGGCCCGGTCGCGTACTGAACTTTTCCGAGACTCTTTCCGCCGGATGTCGAGCGGGCTTCAGGCGAGCGGAAAACGCGCGATGCGCGACGCGACCTCGCGGCTCGGCTTGCGGGTCCGGGAACGGGCGGGCATGTCTCTTGCCGTCAGGTTTCGGCCACGACGTAATTGCGCAGCGTCCCGATGCCGCTGATCTCGATCTCGATCGTGTCGCCGACCTTCATGTTCTGGGGCACGCCGTCGGTGCCCATCCACATCACGTCGCCGGGATAGAGCGTGCAGTACTGCGACACTTCGCTGATGTAGGTGGCGACGTCGAAAATCATGTTGCCGGTATCGAACGTGTCGGTCACACGCCCGTTGAGGCGGATCGTGGTCCGCATCTTCGTCGGGTCGAGCCCGGTGACGATCCACGGCCCCATGGGCTTGAACGTGTCGGCGTTCTTGGCGCGCCACAAGGTGCGGTCGCTCGTCTGCCAGGTCCGCTCGCTCACGTCGTTGCCGATGGTCCAGCCGAGCACGCAGTCGAGCGCTTCCTCGCGCGAGACCTTCTTCGCCTTGCGGCCGAGCACTGCGACCAGCTCTCCCTCGTATTGGAACTCGTTGCTCGAGCCGGCCGGCTTCACGATGTTTTCCTCATGCGCGATGAGGGCATTGTTGGCGCGGTAGCCGATGTCCGGTTTCTGCGGAAACATCGGCACGGCGCCGCGCTTCTCCGCCATGCGGCGAATATGGTCGGCATAGTTGACGCCGACGCAGTAGAACGTGCCCGGGACGACCGGGACGTCGAGCTTCACCGACGCCAGCGGATAGGAGAGCCCGGTCTTCTTGTATGGTCCGAACGGCGTTCCTTCGACGGGGAAAACCTGATCGTCCTCGATGATGCCATACAAGCTTCCCCCTTCGGTCTTGAACCGGCACCATTTCATGTGCGTGTCCCCGCTCCTGAAAATCTGCCGGCGCCCCCTGCTTCGTTGCCGGGAGGCGATGAACGCGCCGCTCAGGGATGAAGCCTCGCCTTTCGAAGCATGAGAGCGCCCGCGCTTTCACTGTACAATGGCAACGGTAACCGATCGCGCCGGTGCCGCCAAGGTCAGCCGCCGTCGCTTCCGGTGCCGTCGGTCGCGCCTTCGACGATCACGAGTTCGTGGATGTTGCCGGCCTTGCGGCGCAGCTCGGCCGCCGCCTGATACTCGGGGGAGGCGAAGTAGGCCCGGGCGAGCTCGAACGACTCGTACTCGGCGACGACGAAACGTTCGTAGATCGTCTCCCCCTCCAGCACCTCGTAGCGTCCGCCGCGCACGAGGATCCGGCGGGGATATTTGTGCCACACCTGCCGGGCGGCCTCGTTGTACGTCCTGTAGGCGACGGGATCGATGATCTTGGCGCGCGCGAGCCAATAGGCGGGCATGGCAGGTCTCCTGATTGTTGCGAAAGGGACATCCGCGTCGGCGCGACGGCCGGTATCCGCGACGGGACGTCGCCGCCGCGTGCCGGCGGCATGGTGCGGCACGGATTTGCGCCGCGGCGCGCGCGGTGAACGCGCCCGATCGGCCTGCGCGCGCTCGCGGCAGGCTTGCGCGGGGCGCCGGGAGAGACCGCAGCCTACGGCGCGCCGCCTTGCAGCCAGCGCGCGCCGCGCGCGTAAAGCGCCTTGAGCTCCGGCCCGTCGTGGCCCGGCATGTCGCGCTTGACCGCATAGCCGATGCGCGTTTGCAGATAGGCGAGGTGGCGATAGCCCTCCGGAAATTTCGCCAACAGATCGGCATCGAGCTTCAGACGCGCGGCGGGATCGACGGGGTCGATCCGGTCCTTCTCGTAGATCGGCTGGCGCAAAACGAGGCCCCAGCGGCCTTGCCGGCGCTCGAGAAAGTCATAGAAGCGCCCGGTGCAGGTCACGTCGCAGAGCACGCCGTCGACGGGCGCGCGCTGCTCGATCTTCATCTTCGTCTGCGCGATCGCGCGGTCGCCGGCGATGTCGGCGGTCGTGCCGCCGAGGAAGTGGAGGATGCGCACGCCGCGCTCGAAGCCTTCCTGGCTCACGCGGATGAACTCCTCGTACCCGCCCTGAAACCAGGTCGCCATCATCCGCCCTTCGGGGTGCCAGACCGTCCGGAAGCGATCCCACAGGCGCGCGTCGCGCCACAGCACCCAGTTCTCCACCAGCTCGCGGATCGCCAGACGGTCCAGAATGGAATTGTCGGAATTGTGCATAAGCAAGCCTGTCGCCAAGATCGGGGCGGCGTCGCGTCCCCCCTATCGGGCGCAGCCCTTGACCCGCGCCCGCATCTATTTTCGCATGGCGACGATGGAGCGCCGGCTCCGGCCCGGTCAAGCCCGGCCATGACGCAGCGAGGCGGAGATGACCCAGCCCTTCACCCACGATGTTCCGCCGCAGCGGGTCGTCTTTGCGCCGGGGGCGGTGGAATCCGTCGCGGACGAGGCGGAGCGGCTCGGCCTGTCGCGGGCGCTCGTCGTCGCGACGCCGGGAAGCGGCGCGCGGCTCGGGGCCCGGGTGCTCGATCTGCTCGGCCGGCGCGCCGCCGGCCTGCACGCGCAGGCGGTGATCCACGTGCCGCGGCCGGTGGCGGCGGCGGGGCTCAAGGCTGCGAAGGACGCCGAGGCCGACGGCCTCGTGGCGGTCGGCGGCGGCTCCGCCATCGGGCTCGCCAAGGCGATCGCGCACGAATCCGGGCTGCCGATTCTCGCCGTGCCCACGACCTATGCAGGATCGGAAGTGACGGCGATCTTCGGCATCAGCGAGGGTGAGCGCAAGCGCGTGGACCGCGACGTGCGGGTGCTGCCGCGCACGATCCTGTACGATCCCGACCTCACCCTCGGCCTGCCGCCCGCCGTCACCGCCGCGAGCGGCATGAACGCGGTCGCCCATTGCGTCGAGGCGCTGTGGGTGCCGCGGCGGACGCCGGTGACCACGGCGCTCGCCACGGAGGCGTTGCGTCTGTTCGTGGCGCAACTGCCGCGTGCGGTCGCCGAGGGGCGCGACCGCGCCGCGCGCGGCGACTGCCTGGCGGCGGCGTGGCTCGCCGGAGCCTCGCTCGCGGCCGGCAACGGCCTGCACCACAAGCTCGCGCATGTTCTGGGCGGCTTCGGCCTGCCGCATGCCGAGACCCACGCGGTCGTTCTGCCGCACGTGGCCCGGTTCAATCTGGCCGGCTGCCCCGAGGCGGCGGAGCGGCTGAGGGCGGTCTTCGGCGGGCGCGATCCTGCCGACGCCCTCGCCGCCATGGTGAGCGGGTTCCCCGTTCCGCAGCGGCTGCGCGAGCTCGGCTTTGATCGCGGCAAGATCGATGCGGCCGCCGCGGAGGTGGCGGCGGCCACAATCACGGCGCCGCGCCCGGTGACGGCGGGCGACGTGCGCCGTCTCCTCGAAGCGGCCTACTGACCCGACCGCCCCCGCGGGGCCGTCGCCGCGGACGGCGCGCGGCCCTCGCGCGGGGACCTCCCCCGCGGGGCCGGAGATACTGGCGCTAAGCGCGGTCCAGCCCGCCCTGCCCGACGAACCACTCGTAGATCTGCGCGCCGGTCCAGAACAGGACGCCGGGCTTTGCGTGGATGTAGCGGTAGAGCCGCTCGAGATGCACGAAGCGATGCGGCTGGCCAGAGAGATAGGCGTGCAGCGGGATCGGCATGATCTTCGGCCGCTTCGCGCCCTCCTTGTAGAGCTGCTCGAACTGGTCGACGCCGCGCTCGTAGAAGTGCCGGCTCTCGTGGTGCTGCAGCGACATCATCGTGATGTCGTTCATGTCGAACGTATAGGGGATCGTCACCAGACGGCCGTGCGCGGTCTCGCACACCGAGGGCTCGTCGTCGTGCACATAGTCGCCGGTGTACTTGAAGCCGGCCGCGGCCAGATAATCCGGCGTCTCGAGCGTCTGGCTCATGCCGGGGGCGAGCCAGCCGATCGGCCGCTTGCCGCTCGCCTTCTCGATCGCGTCGATCGCGCGCTTGATCGCGGCCGGCTGGTCCTCGACGGTCTGCATCGGCCGTTGCTCGTAACCGTGGGGCACGAACTCCCAGCCCGCCTCCTTCATCGCCTGCGCGATGCGCGGATAGTGCTCCACCATCTGCCCGTTGACGGCGGCCGACGGCTTGATCCCGAGCTCGTTGAAGAGCTGGAAGAAGCGCCAGACCCCGACGCGCATGCCGTATTCGTGCCAGGCCCAGTTGGGCACGTCGGGGAGGATCGGCTGCCCCATCGGCGGGGTCAGCACCACGCGCGGCATCGGCCGCTCGATGCTCCAGGATTCCAGGTTCACGACCGTCCAGACGACCACGCGCGCATCACCCGGCAGCTTGAGCGGCGGCCGATCGACAATGGCGGAATAGGGCAGGCGTTCGCGTGGCGTCATTGGCATGAGGGTTCCTCGCTGCTTGGTGGATTGAGGGTGCGCATCATGCGGCGGAGCCGGCCTCCGCGCCAGCCCCGGCCGCGGGCCGGAACTCGGACGCGCCGTCCGGCGTTTAGGGCCCGGGCTTTTTCCCGGGAGCTTTTTTCATGACGATCGATTCCATTGCCATCCAGCCTCTCGTCGCGCTGATTGCCGGCCTTCTTATCCTCATCGTTCCCCGGCTGCTCAACTATATCGTCGCCGTTTACCTTATCGTCGTCGGCATCACCGGCCTCGTCCGCTAGGGCGCGCTTGAGCCGGGACCGCTTCGACCGACCGGGCGGAACCGGCGCCCGAACGCGCCGAAAAATCCAGTGCATCGTCCGAACGGTTGAAAAGCTCGCCAAAACGCGTCAAGACCAACCCGGCTGCCGCGCGGCATCGCGGCGGACTCCAAACGAGGTACGGTGCGAATGGCCAAGTGGGTGTTCACATTCGGAGACGGCAAGGCAGAGGGCAGGGCGGACATGCGCGACCTGCTCGGCGGCAAGGGCGCCAATCTCGCCGAAATGGCCAATCTGGGGCTTCCGGTGCCGCCGGGGTTCACGGTCAGCACCGAGGTCTGCACCTACTTCTACGCCCACAACCGGACCTATCCGAGCGACCTCGCCGAGCAGGTCGACGCGGCGCTGGCCCATGTCGGCCGCCTTACGGGCAAGAAGTTCGGCGACGCCGAGAACCCCCTCTTGGTCTCCGTGCGTTCGGGCGCCCGCGCCTCGATGCCCGGCATGATGGATACCGTGCTCAATCTCGGGCTCAACGACGTCAGCGTCGAAGCCCTGGCGAAGAACTCGCAGGACCGCCGCTTCGCCTACGACAGCTACCGCCGCTTCATCACGATGTATTCGGACGTGGTGCTCGGCATTCCGCACGACCGGTTCGAGGAGATCCTCGAGCGCTACAAGGAGCAGAAGGGCTACACCCTCGACACCGATCTCGACGCCGACGACTGGATCGACATCGTCGGCCAGTACAAGCGCGCCGTGAAGGCCGAGACCGGCAAGGATTTCCCGCAAGACCCGACCGACCAGCTCTGGGGTGCGATCGGCGCCGTGTTCGGCTCGTGGATGAACCAGCGCGCCATCACCTACCGGCGCCTGCACAACATTCCCGAATCCTGGGGCACGGCCGTGAACGTGCAGGCCATGGTGTTCGGCAATATGGGCGAGACGTCCGCGACCGGCGTCGCCTTCACGCGCAATCCCTCCACCGGAGAGAAGCAGCTTTACGGCGAGTTCCTCATCAACGCCCAGGGCGAGGACGTGGTCGCCGGCATCCGCACGCCGCAGGAGATCACGGAGGCCGCGCGTCTGCAGTCGGGCTCCGACAAGCCGTCGCTGGAAAAGGCCATGCCGGAGGCCTTCGCCGAGCTTTCGCGCATCTGCAACCTGCTCGAGCGCCATTACCGCGACATGCAGGACCTCGAATTCACCATCGAGCGGGGCAAGCTGTGGATGCTGCAGACGCGCGCCGGCAAGCGCACCGCGAAGGCCGCCCTCAAGATCGCCGTCGACCTCGCCAATGAGGGCCTGATCTCGCAGGAGGAGGCGGTGACGCGCGTCGAGCCCGCCTCGCTCGACCAGCTTCTGCACCCGACCATTGACCCGAACGCCGAGCGCAAGGTCATTGCGACCGGCCTGCCCGCCTCCCCCGGCGCCGCCTGCGGCGAGATCGTGCTCTCGTCCGACGAGGCCGAGGCACTGAAGGCGCAGGGGCGCAAGGTGATCCTCGTGCGCGTGGAGACCTCGCCCGAGGACATTCACGGCATGCACGCCGCCGAAGGCATTCTCACGACGCGCGGCGGCATGACCTCGCACGCCGCCGTGGTCGCGCGCGGCATGGGCAAGCCCTGCGTCTCCGGCGCTGGCGCGCTGCGCGTCGACTATGCCGCCGGCACGGTGACGGCGGCGGGCCAGGTTTTCCGCAAGGGCGACGTCATCACCATCGACGGCTCGACCGGCCAGGTGCTCGCCGGCCGCGTGCCGATGCTCGAGCCCACGCTCTCGGGCGAGTTCGCGACCCTGATGGGCTGGGCCGACGCCAAGCGCAAGCTCAAGGTGCGGGCGAACGCCGATACCCCGAACGACGCGCGCGTCGCCGTGAAGTTCGGGGCCGAAGGCATCGGGCTCTGCCGCACCGAGCACATGTTCTTCGAGGGCGACCGCATCGTCGCGGTGCGCGAGATGATCCTCGCCGACGACGAGAAGGGCCGGCGCGCCGCGCTCGCCAAGCTGCTGCCGATGCAGCGTAGCGATTTCACGGCGCTGTTCGAGATCATGCAGGGCTTGCCGGTCACGATCCGCCTGCTCGATCCGCCGCTGCACGAGTTCCTGCCCCACGGCGAGCACGAGATCGCCGAGGTGGCGAAAAGCATGGGCGCCGACCCGCGCAAGCTCGCCGACCGCGCCCGCGAACTCGCCGAGTTCAATCCGATGCTCGGCTTCCGCGGCTGCCGCCTCGCCATCGCCTATCCGGAGATCGCCGAGATGCAGGCGCGGGCCATCTTCGAGGCCGCCGTCGAGGCCGGCAAGCGCACCGGCAAGCCGGTGACGCCGGAGATCATGATCCCGCTCATCGCCACCAAGGCCGAGTTCGACATCGTCAAGGACCGCATCGACGCGATGGCCGAGGCCGTGGCGAAGGAGACCGGCGTGCGCGTCGAATACCAGACCGGCACCATGATCGAGCTGCCGCGCGCCTGCCTCAAGGCCGGCGAGATCGCGGAGGCGGCGGAGTTCTTCTCCTTCGGCACCAACGACCTCACCCAGACCACCCTCGGCATCAGCCGCGACGACGCGGCGAGCTTCCTCGGCATCTATACGGCGAAGGGCATCTATCCGGTCGATCCGTTCGTCTCGCTGGACCGCGAGGGCGTGGGCGAGCTGGTGCGGATCGGCGTCGAGCGCGGCCGCAAGACGCGCCCCGGCCTCAAGGTCGGCATCTGCGGCGAGCACGGCGGCGATCCCGCCTCGGTCGCGTTCTGCCACAGCGTCGGCCTCGACTATGTGTCGTGCTCGCCCTTCCGCGTGCCGATCGCCCGCCTTGCGGCGGCGCAGGCGGCGCTGGGCAAGGGCGCGGCGAGCACGGCCTAGCTAGCGGCGCGCCTCCGCGAGCCTGGCCGCTCTCCGCGGCTCCGCGCCGACCGTTCGGCGGACGGCGCGGGCCCGCCGGCCGGGCCTGAGCCCGCAAGGCGATCCCTTGTCCGCGGCAATTCACTTTTGCGCGCGGAACGGAGTGTAGGGGCGGGCTTGTTGCTATAAGAGGAGGCGCAACGACACTCCTGGGCGCGCCGCTCCATGCCGGGCTTTCATTCGCTCTACCGCCACGATTTCATCCGGCTCGCGACCTGCGTGCCGCGCATCGAAGTCGGCGACCCGGCCTTCAACGCGGCGGAGACCCTGCGTCTCGCCGCCCGCGGCGACGCCGCGCATGCGGCCTTGATGCTGTTTCCCGAGCTCGGGATCTCGGCCTACGCGATCGACGATCTGCTGCACCAGGACGCCCTGCTCGAGGCGGTGGAACGGGCGATCGAGCGCATTTGCGAGCAGTCGCGCGCGCTGTTTCCGGTCCTCGTCGTCGGCGCGCCGCTGCGCTGCGCGGGCCGGCTCTACAACACCGCGGTCGTCATCCATCGCGGCGAGATTCTCGGCGTGGTGCCGAAGACCTACCTGCCGAGCTACCGCGAATTCTATGAGCGGCGGCATTTCAATTCCGGCGCCGGCGTGCGCGGGCAGAGCATCGCGGTCGCCGGCCGCACCGCGCCGTTCGGCGTGGACCTGATCTTTCGCTCCATCGGCTCGGCGCCGTTCACCTTCCATGTGGAGGTGTGCGAGGACGTCTGGGTTCCGCTGCCGCCGTCCACCGCTGCGGCGCTCGCGGGCGCCGAGGTGCTGCTCAATCTCTCCGCGAGCAACATCGTGATCGGCAAGGCGGAGACGCGCCGGCTCCTGTGCGCGAGCCAGTCGGCGCGCGCGGTGGCCGCCTACGCCTATTCCGCCGCGGGCCCCGGCGAGTCGACCACCGATCTTGCCTGGGACGGCCATGCCGCGGTCTTCGAGTGCGGGGAGCGGCTTGCGGAATCCGAGCGCTTTCCCGCAGACTCCGTCATCGTCACCGCGGACGTCGATCTCGGCCGCATCCGCCAGGAGCGCATGCGCCTCAACACCTTCGGCGACTGCGCGCAGGCCGAGGCGGAGCGGGCCGGCGGCTTCCACACGGTCGCGTTCCGCCTCGACGCGCCCTCCGCCGACGTGCCCCTCGAGCGCGCGATCGAGCGCTTCCCCTACGTGCCGTCGGCTCCCGAAAAGCTGCGGGAGAACTGCTACGAGGCCTACAACATCCAGATCCAGGGGCTCGCGAAGCGGCTGCAGGCCACGCGCACGCAGCGCGCGGTGATCGGCGTCTCCGGGGGGCTCGATTCGACGCAGGCGCTCATCGTCGCGGCGCGCGCCATGGACCGGCTCGGCCTGCCCCGCAGCAACGTGCTCGCCTACACGCTGCCCGGCTTCGCCACGTCGGAGAAAACCAAGGCCAACGCCTGGGCGCTGATGCGTGCGCTCGGCGTGAGCGCCGCCGAGATCGACATCCGCCCGGCGGCGCGGCAGATGCTCGCGGATCTCGGCCACCCGGCCGCGCGCGGCGAGCCCGTCTATGACGTGACGTTCGAGAACGTTCAGGCGGGCCTGCGCACCGACTACCTGTTCCGGCTCGCCAATCAGCACGGCGGGCTCGTGGTCGGCACCGGCGACCTCTCCGAGCTCGCGCTCGGCTGGTGCACCTACGGCGTCGGCGATCACATGTCGCATTACAACGTGAACGCCTCCGTCTCGAAGACGCTGATCCAGCACCTCATCCGCTTCGTCGCCGCCTCGGGCGACGTGAGCGAGGAGACCGCGCGCGTCCTCACCGCCATTCTCGAGACCGAGATCTCTCCCGAGCTCATCCCCGCGGGCGCGGACGGCGCGATGCAGTCGACCGAGCAGACCGTCGGCCCCTACGCGCTCCAGGACTTCAACCTCTTCTACGTCACGCGCTACGGCTTCCGCCCGTCGAAGATCGCGTTTCTGGCGCTCCAGGCCTGGGGCGACGCCGCGCGCGGCTCGTGGCCGGCTCATATTCCCCCCGCCAAGCGCCGCGCCTACACGCTCAAGGAAATCCGCCACTGGCTCGAGGTCTTCCTCTTCCGCTTCTTCACCGTGAGCCAGTTCAAGCGTTCGGCGCTGCCGAACGGGCCGAAGATTTCCTCCGGAGGATCGCTATCGCCCCGCGGCGACTGGCGCGCGCCGTCCGACGGCAACGCCGCCGTCTGGCTCGCCGAGCTCAAAGAGAACGTGCCCGACGCATGATCTTTGCGCGGGCTTCAAGGCCCGTCCGCGGCCTTAAAAAACCGGGGAGGAAGATAGGAATGATCGAGCAGAAAAGCGAAATTCGCGACGGCATGCGCATCGATTGGGACGTGCCGATCGCGATGGACGACGGCATCGTCCTGCGCGCCGACGTTTTTCGGCCGATCCCCGACGGCAGATACCCCGTGATCATGAACCACGGCCCTTACGGCAAGGGCCTGTCCTTCCAGGAAGGTTTCAAGAGCGCCTGGGACCGCATGGTGGAGGCGCATCCCGACGTGCCGGCCAACTCCACCAACAAGTACCAGAACTGGGAGGCGGTCGATCCCGAGAAATGGGTGCCGGAAGGCTATGTCTGCATCCGGGTCGACTCGCGCGGCGCGGGCCGCTCGCCGGGATATCTCGACGTGTGGTCGCCACGCGAAGCCAAGGACTTCTACGATTGCATCGAGTGGGCGGCGGCGCAGCCGTGGAGCAACGGCAAGGTCGGGCTCGCCGGCATCTCCTACTACGCGATGAACCAGTGGCAGGTCGCCAGCCTGCAGCCGCCGCATCTCGCCGCCATCTGCGCCTGGGAGGGCGCGGCGGACTTCTATCGCGACGTCTACCGGCACGGCGGCATCGTCAACAGGATGCCGCTCAGGTGGTATCCGCGCCAGGTGCTGAGCGTGCAGCACGGCGTCGGCGAGCGCGGACGGCGCAGCGTCGTCACCGGCGAGCTCGTGGCCGGCCCGGAGACGCTCTCGGACGAAGAGCTCAAGAAGAATCGCGCCGATCTCGAAGCCGACATCCTGAGCCGCGAGCTCGACGACGACTACTACAAGTCGCGCTCGGCGGTGTGGGAAAAGGTGACGGTGCCGTTCCTCTCCGCCAACAACTGGGGCGGCCAGGGGCTGCATCCGCGCGGCAACAACGAGGCGTTCCTGCGCGCGGCCTCGCAGCAGAAGTGGCTCGAATGCCACGGCCTCGGCCACTGGCCGCACTTCTACACCGACTACGGGCGCAACTTGCAGAAGCGCTTCTTCGACTATTTCCTCAAGGGGGAACAGAACGGTTGGGACAAGCAGCCGCCGGTGCAGCTCAACATCCGCTATCCGGGGGAGAAGTTCGTCATCCGCCACGAGAACGAGTGGCCGATCGCGCGCACGCAGTGGACGAAGTTCTATCTTCAGCCGGCGGATCTGAGCCTCTCGCGCGAGCCGAACGCGAAGCAGGCGAGCATCACCTACGAGACCATGGGGCCCGGGGGGGGGGTGGGGGCCCCCCCCCCCCGGCGGGGGGCCGCGGCGATCGCCCCCCCGCCCCCCCCCCACCCCCCACCCCGGCCACCAACACAAACCACCCCTGGGGCCCGGGCGTGACGTTCGTCACGCCGCCGCTGGAGCGGGAGACGGAGATCACCGGGCACGTCGCGGCGAAGCTGTTCGTCTCGTCCGAGACCACGGACGCGGACCTCTTTCTCACCCTGCGGGTGCTCGATCCGGCCTATCGCGACGTCACCTTCATGGGCGCGCTCGACCCGCGCACGCCGATCGGCAACGGCTGGCTGCGCGCCTCGCATCGCAAGCTCGACCCCGCGCTCTCGACGCCGTGGCGGCCCTACCATACGCACGACGAAAAGCAGCCGCTTACGCCCGGCGAGGTCTACGATCTCGACATCGAGATCTGGCCCACCTGCATCGTGGTGCCGCCCGGCTATCGCATCGCGCTCAGCGTCATGGGGCGGGACTTCGAGCACTCCGGGCCCCCGCTGACGATCCCGCACGCCTTCTACAATTTCAGCGGGGTCGGGCCGTTCTTCCATAACCACCCGCAGGACCGCCCCGCGGAGATCTTCGACACGCGCAACACGCTGCACTTCGGGCCCGACCGACAGGCCTACCTGCTGCTTCCGATCATTCCGCCGAAGTAGCGGAAAGCGCGACCGGACCGGGCGGGGCGCGAGCGGCGAGCGGGAGGCAGGGCCGCGGCCGCGCGCGCGGTCTTGAGCCCGGCAGCTCTGCCGTCCGCAACAGAGGCGCTGCGGCGGGCAGGCACACAGCGGCTTCGATGCTTCAAGCGCGGGCGGCGGACGTGGCGGCGCCCGCGGCGGCGCGCCGGCGGCGCTGCGTCCAGACGATCAGCGCGAACAGCGCCAGCGCCGGTATCGCGAACCAGTACGGCGAAGGCCGCTCGGCCGTGACGAGGACGGCGCGAATCCGATCGCCCTGCTGCAGGCCGTATTTGCGCGCCTCGCTGCCGAAGCGGACCGACTGGACGATCAGATCGTCGCCCGAACCCGCGAGCGTGAGCCCGCTGGCGGCGAGCCGCTGGGCCGGCGTTTCGCCGGCGCCGAGCGTGAGCCGCACGACCTTCTCGACCGTGTCGCCGCTTGCGTCCTGGGTTTCGACGCGCAGCCGCAGCGCCCCGCCGGCGGGCGTTTTGGCGATTTCCGAATAGGTTTGGCCCGCAGGAAGCGAAACGAACGGATCGGCGATCCAGTCGAGCCAGATCGAGGGCCGGAACAAGGTGAGGCAGATCACCAGGAGCGCCACCGTCTCGTACCATCGGTTGCGCGTGATGAGCCAGTTCTGGCTGGCGGCCACGAAAGCCCCCATGGCCAGCACGCAGGAGCCGACCACGACGAGGAAGTGCAGCGGCCCGGCGATGTCGATCATCAGGATTTCGGGGTTGTAGATGAACACGAACGGCAGCAGCGCCGTGCGGTTCTCGTAGCGCATGGCCTGCCAGCCGACCTTCATGGGGTCGGCGCCGGCGATCGCGCCGGCCGCATAGGCCGCAAGGCCCACGGGCGGCGAGACGTCCGCCATGAGGCCGAAATAGAATACGAACATGTGGGCGGCGATGAGCGGCGTCGCGATGTCGTTCTGCGCGGCGAGATCGACGATCACCGGCGCCATCAGCGTCGCCACGACGACATAGCTCGCCGTCGTCGGCAGCCCGGTGCCGAGGACGAGGCAGATGAGCCCGGTCAGCACCAGCATCAGCACGAAGCTGCCGCCCGAGAGGAACTCGACCAGCTCGGTCATGACGAGCCCGACGCCGGTGAGCGTCACGGTGCCGACGATGATCCCGGCGGTCGCGGTCGCGATTCCGACGGCGATCATGTTGCGGGCGCCGTTTTCGAGGCCGCCGAAGAAGTCCGCAAGGCCGGCCTTCCACTCGCCCGCGAGCCGGCGCTCGCCGCGGAAAAACGCCGTCAGGGGCCGCTGCGTCAGCACAACCCCGGCCATCGCCAGCGTGCCCCAGAAGGCGGCGAGCCCCGGCGACATCTCCTCCACCATCAGGCACCAGATGAGAATGAAGACCGGCAGCAGGTAGTGCAGCCCGGTGCGGGCGACCTCGTAGAAGTCGGGCACGGTCACGAGGCTCTGGCGCGGATCGTCGAGCGGAAGATCGGGGTGGCGCGCGCGATTGCGGACGAGAACGATGTAGCCGGCGACGACAAAGGCGAGCGCCACGAGGCTTGCCGCATCACCGAAGACGCGCTTGGTCCAGCCCAGGCCCCAGTAGACGAGGCCCGCGAGGATCACCAGGCCGCAGAACGTGAGCAGCGCCTTGAGCGCCCCCTGCGCGAAGCTGCGGCGGCGGCTGCGCGGCAGGCCGGTCATGCCTTTCTTCGCCGCTTCGATGTCGACGATGTAGAACAGCGCGCCATAGGTGATGATGGCCGGCAGGAAGGCGTGGCGCACCACGTCCGCATAGGTGATGCCGACATACTCGGCCATCAGAAAGGCGGCCGCGCCCATGACCGGCGGCATCAGCTGTCCGTTCACGCCGGCCGCGCATTCGATCGCGCCCGCCTGCACCGGGCCGTAGCCGACGCGCTTCATCAGCGGGATCGTGAAGGTGCCGGTGGTCACCACATTGGCGACCGACGAGCCGGAGATCATGCCGGTCATGCCGGAGGAGACGACGCCGGCCTTCGCGGGCCCGCCGCGAAACTGGCCGAGCAGCGAGAAGGCGAGCTGGATGAAGTAGTTTCCGGCGCCCGCCTTTTCGAGCAGCGCCCCGAACAGCACGAACAGGAAGATGAAGCTCGTCGACACGCCCAGGGCGACGCCGAACACGCCTTCCGACGTCAGCCAGAAGTGCGAGGCCGCACGGCCGATCGAGGCGCCCTTGTGCGCCATCAGGCCGGGCAGATAGGGCCCGGTGAAGACATAGACGAGGAAGAGGATGGAGATCACCGGCATCCACGGCCCTTCGGCCCGGCGCGAGGCCTCGAGCAGCAGCAGGACGCCGATCACGGCCGCGACGATATCGGCCCGCTGCGGCAGGCCGGGGCGCGTCGCCAGCTCCCCGTAGAAGACGATGAGATAGAGCACGGCCGAAACGGCCGTGGCGGCCAGCAGCCAATCGGTCAGCGGGATGCGGTCGCGCGGCGAGGACTTGAAGGCCGGATAGGCCATGAAGCCGAGCAGCAGCGCGAACGACAGGTGGATCGCCCGCGCCTCCGTGTCGTTGAACACGCCGATGCCCAGGCTGAAGGGCAGGGGCGAGGCGTACCAGAGCTGGAACAGCGACCACGCGATCGCAAGGCCGCTCAGCAGAGCGCCCACTCCGCCGCGCGGGCGGCGCCCGCCCATGTCGGCCTCGGCGGCGAGCGCCGCGAGGTCGCCCCGCGCGGGCGTTTCTGTTGCGTCCGCGGCCGCACGCGCCGGTGTCATGGCTCTTGTCCGGGTCTTGCTCCGATAGCGCGAGAGGCGCGCCGGACGGCCTACAGCCAGCCCTTCTCCTTATAGTACTTCTCGGCGCCGGGATGCAGCGGCGCGGTGATGCCCGCCTTCACCATCTCCTTCGGATCGAGATGCGCGAAGGCCGGGTGGAGCTTCTTGAATTCGTCGAAGTTGTCGAAGACCGCCTTCACGAGGTTGTACACGACATTGTCGGGCTGCTTGGCGCTGGTGACGAGCAGCGCGCGCACGCCGTAGGTCTTGGTGGGGTTCGGGTTGTTGGCGTACATGCCGCCCGGAATGGTCGCTTCCGAATAGTACGGATACTTCTTGAGGAGCGCCTCCACCGCCGGGCCGACGAGCGAAACGAGCTTGGCGCCGCAGGTCGTGGTCGGGTCCTGGATCGCGGCCGAGGGATGGCCGACGCCGTAGAAGAAGCCGTCGATCTTGTTGTCGCACAGGGCCGGCCCCTGCTCGTCGGCCTTGAGTTCGGAGGCGAGCGAGAAGTCGGAAAGCTTCCAGCCCATGGCCTCCAGGAGCTGCTCCATCGAGGCGCGCGTGCCCGACCCCGGATTGCCGACGTTGAAGCGCTTGCCCTTGAAGTCCTCGAACTTGGCGACGCCGGCCTCCTTGCGGGCGAGCACCGTGAACGGCTCCGGATGCACCGAGAACACCGCCCGCAGATCGCCGAAGGGCGCGTCCTTGAACTGCCCCTCACCCTTGATCGCGTTGTACTCGACGTCCGACTGGCTCATGCCGAAGTCGAGCTCGCCGCTGCGGATCGCATTGACGTTGAAGACCGAGCCGCCGGTCGATTCCACCGAGCAGCGGATGCCGGTCTTCTGCCGGTCCTTGTTCATGAGCCGGCACACCGCGCCGCCGACCGCGTAATAGACCCCGGTCACGCCGCCGGTCCCGATGGTGATGAAGCGCTGCTGGGCGAAACTCGTGTCGGCCGTGAGCGCGAGGCCGATGGCCGCGGCCGCCCATGCGGCACGACGCGGGGAAAACAGGCGAACAGTCATGGCGAGACCTCCGTCGATGCTGCGGAGAGAGTATACGAACGATTGCATTTGTCATCCCGCGGCGCGGCGCGCAGGAGGCGGCAGAGGCGGGGGCTTGTCAGCCGGCTGCGGCGAGGGCGGCGTCGACGGCGTCGCCCAGCCGTTCCACCACCGTGTCGATCGTCGCGGCGTCGATGATGAAGGGCGGCGCGAGAAGCACATGGTCGCCCGCGACGCCGTCGGCCGTGCCGCCGCTCGGATAGACCATGAGGCCGCGCGCCATCGCCTCCGCCTTCACGCGGGCATAAAGCTTCAGGCGCGGGTCGAACGGCTTCTTTGTCGAACGGTCGGCGACCAGCTCGATCGCCTGGAAAAGCCCGCGCCCGCGGACGTCGCCCACATGCGGGTGGTTGCCGAAGCGCTCGTTCAGGCGCCGCGCGAGCCGCGCCCCCATGGCCTTCACATTGTCGAGCAGGCGGTCGCGCTTGATGACCCGCTGCACGGCGAGCGCCGCCGCGCAGGCGAGCGGATGGCCGATATAGGTGTGGCCGTGCTGGAAGAAGCCCGAGCCCTCGGCGAAGGCGCGGAAGATCCTCTCGCTCAACAGCGTCGCGCCGATCGGCTGATAGCCGCCGCCGAGCCCCTTGGCCACGGTCATGAGGTCGGGGGCGACGCCCTCCTGCTCGCAGGCGTGCAGGGTGCCCGTGCGCCCCATGCCGCACATCACCTCGTCGAGGATGAGCAGCACGCCGTAGCGGTCGCAGATCTCGCGGATGCGCTTGAAATAGCCGGGGGCGGGGGGCACCGCGCCCGCGGTCGCGCCCACCACGGTCTCGGCGACGAAGGCGATGACGTTCTCGGCCCCGAGCTCGAGGATCTTGCGCTCGAGCGCGTCGGCCGCGCGGCGGCCGTAGGCCTCCTCGCTCTCGTCCGGCCGCCGGTGCCGATAGGCGAAGCAGGGCTCGATGTGATGGGTCGGGAACAGCAGCGGCTCGAACATCTTGCGCCGCGCCGCATGCCCCCCCGTCGCCAGCGCGCCGAGCGTGTTGCCGTGATAGCTCTGATCGCGGGCGATGACGTAGCGCCGCTGCGGCTCGCCGATCTCGACGAAGAACTGCCGCGCGATCTTGAGCGCCGTCTCCACCGCCTCCGAGCCGCCGCTGACGAAGTAGACGTGCGACAGGCCGGCGGGCGCGTCGGCGATCAGCGTGTCCGCGAGCGCCTCCGCGACCGGCGTCGTGAAGAAGCTCGTATGCGCGTATTCGAGCACATCGAGCTGCTCGCGGATCGCCCGCACGATGTCGGGGTGCCCGTGCCCGAGGCAGGACACGGCGGCCCCGCCGGAGGCGTCGATATAGGCGCGGCCCTCGGAATCGTAGATGAACAGGCCCTCGCCCCGCACCGCCACGGGCAATCGAGGCGTGATCTGACGGTGCAGGATGTGGGTCATGGCCTCCTCACAGAATGCCGTTCCCCGGCGGCATGTCCGCGACGGCCACCGGCTTGCCGGTGTCGATCGAGGCCAGGATGGCCTCGAACGCGCCGAGCGTATCGAGAATCTGGGGCGGTGTGATGGGGAACAACGCCTTGCCCTCGATGGTATCGGCGAACGCCTCGACCAGCGTGCGCACCGGATCGACGTGCTCGTAGAGGTGAGTTTCGGGTTGCCCGCCGATTTTGGCAAGAATGAGGGTGTCCTCGCCGCGCGCCTCCGCGGAGCCCAGGGTGCCGAACACGTGCACGCGCCAGAACATCGGGGCGGCCCGCACCGTGGCCATCAGTCCGGTCGCGCCGCACTCGAATTCGGCGAGCACCGCGACCGCGTCGCGCGGATCGGGCGGCGCCTTGCGCGAGTACAGGCGCGCATCGACCTCGCGGATCGGGCCGACGAGATTGACGAAGGCGTCGAGCACGTGCAGGCCCGCGCCCGTCATCCCGCCGCCCGGCGACTCGCGCGGATCGTCGCGCCAGCCTCCGCGCACGCGGGTCGAATGCTCGTTGGAGAAGTGTCCTTCGATGTGGAGAATGTCGCCGAGCACGCCTTCGAAGACGATTCGCTGCAGTTCGCGCATGGAGGCGAAGCAGCGTTTGTTGGTGCCGGTGGCGAGCGGCACGCGGGCCTGCCGGCAGGCCTCGATGGCCTCGATGGCCTCGGCGCGCGTGAGGCACAGCGGCTTTTCGCACCACACCGGCTTGCCGGCCCGCGCCACGGCCTTGATCTGCTGCAGATGCAGCGAGTGCGGGGTCGCGAGAAAGACCGCTTCGACCTGCGGGTCTTTCAGCGCCTCCTCCAGGTCGGTGGACAGCCGCAGACCGTACTTCTCGGCGATCGGGCGCGCCTCGTCGGGCTCCTTGCTCACACCGTGGACGAAGCGCACCCTGTCGCTCTTGTTCTGCACGGCCGCGAGAATGGTCTGTCCCCATCGGCCGAGCCCCACCATCGCTGCATGAATCATTGTTCCAACCCGGTTTCCAGTCCCCTCTTGTTTCTGTTCGAGACGTGCAAGGCAAGTCTGCGGCGTCGCCAATGCAGGACATTTGCCTTTTAAACCAGCGATGCCGGCGCGGGTTGCACGCGCGATACAACCTGCGCACGGTAATTGGCGCACGAGACGCAGTGCGCTATGCGAACGCGCGTCGGGGCGCGCGCTGTCGCGAGCGGCGCGCGCGAGGCCCGACGCCGGGAGGGGGGAATGGGGCGATCCGCTCGATACGCCGCGCGTGCTGGCATCCGTGCCGGCAGACATTCGTGCCCGGCGCACCGCGACCGGAAGCGGCGTGACCGCATTGCGAACGGCCTTCTTATGCCCGCGGCGTCGCGAAAGAGTCGCGACGAGGCGGCGCGCGTCCGCCGCATTGCGCACGCAACGGTGATGGAACGTCTTCGGCAGCGCGCCCGGGAGAAAGACACATGAGCGAGAAGCCGCTGATCGGTCTGATCGGGGTCGGGATGATGGGCACGATGTTCGCCGAGCGCCTGCTCGCCGCGGGCTTCGACGTGCTCGGCTACGACATCGTGCCGGAGAAGAACGAGCGGCTCCGCGCGCTCGGCGGCCGGGCGGCGGCCTCGGGCGCGGAGGTGGCGAGGCGCTGCGAGACCATCATCGTCATGGTGTTCAGCACCGAGCAGGTCGAGGACGTGGTCGCGAACGACATCCTGCAGGCGGTGGGCCCCGGCTCGAACAAGATCGTGCTGTGCGCCTCGACCGTCGATCCCGACCGCATCGCCGCACTCGGCGCGCGCGCCACGGAACACGGCCTGCGCTTCCTCGAGACGCCCGTGTCGGGAACGAGCCAGCAGTGCCGCGAAGGATTGGGCGTCGGCCTCATCGGCGGCGACCCGGCGCTGATGAACGAGGTGCGGCCCGTGCTCGCGGCGCTCTACCCGCGCATGTACCACATCGGCGGCTACGGCGACGGCAGCCGCGCCAAGCTCGCGATCAACCTCATTCTCGGCATCAACCGCACGGCGCTCGCCGAGGGGCTCGTCTTCGCCGAGCGGGTCGGGCTCGACCCCGCAACCTTCCTGGAAGTGGCCAAGGCTTCGGCGGCCTATTCGCGCGTGATGGACGGCAAGGGGCCGAAGATGGTGCGCGGCGATTTCTCGCCCGAGGGGCACATGGTGATCTCCCTCAAGGACGCGACCCTGATGTGCGAGCAGAGCCGCAAGCGCGGTCAGGCGCTGCCGCTGCTCGAAACCTATCGCGACGTCTTGAAGGCGTGCATCGACAACGGCCAGGGTCAGTTGGACAACAGCTCGGTCATTTTGGAGATCCGGCGCCGCCGCGCCTGAAGGGCGCGCCCCGCCGCGGTCGCGCCGACGCGGCGGTGACGCGGCGCGCCGCGCAAAGGTCCGGCTTGACCGGACTGGCGGCAGCCCCGCTTAATGCGCGCAACGACGTGCAACGAGAGGACCGCGGAGACCGCCGGACACCGGCCACGGCGAGCGGATCCAGCAGGACGGCGCCCCTGCCTGGATCAAGGCTGCGCAGCGTTGCGCCGAAACGGCGCGCGCCGCTCGCGGCGGCCCTCCCGAATCGCCCGCCGAGCCGATGAAGCGAGGACAGAAACCATGACATCCGCAGCAAGCGACGGCGAGGTGCGCCTCGAACGCGAGGGGACGCTTGCGCGCATCACCTTCGACCGGCCGGCGGCGCGCAACGCGATGACCTGGCGGATGTACGAGCAGCTCGCCGCGATCTGCACGCGGCTGCGCGAGGATTCGGGCGTGCGCGTCGCGCTGCTGCGCGGCGCCGGCGGCAAGGCCTTCATCGCCGGCACCGACATCGCCCAGTTCCAGGCCTTCACGTCGGGCGAGGACGGCATCGCCTATGAGCAGCGGATGGAAAGCGTGCTCTCCGCGCTTGAGTCCCTGCCGATCCCCACCGTCGCGCTCGTCGAGGGCTGGGCGGTCGGCGGCGGGCTCGCGATCGCGGCCTGCTGCGACTTCCGCATCGCGACGGCGGGGGCGAAGTTCGGCGTGCCGATCGCCCGCACGCTCGGCAACTGCCTGTCGATGCAGAACTGCGCCCGCATCGTCGCGGCGCTCGGCACCGCGATCGCAAAGCGCATGCTCCTTCTCGGCGACATGGTCACGGCCGAGGAGGCGCAGGCCGTGGGCTTCGTGCTCGAAGTGGCCGCGGCGGACGCGATCGAGGCGCGCGCCGCGGCGCTCTGCGACCGTCTCGCGCGCAACGCGCCGATCACCATGCGCGTCAGCAAAGAGGCGATCCGGCGCATCGTGCTGGCGGGTCTCGCGGGGGGCGACGACCTCGTGCGCGAGACCTATGCGAGCGCGGACTTCCGCGCCGGCGTGCGCGCGTTTCTGGAGAAGCGCGAGCCGCAATGGACGGGCCGGTGAGAGCCATGGCCGGCATCGGCCCGCGCCGTCGCTCCAGGCGGAACGGCGGCCGGTCGCGGCGGCGGCGCGGCCTCATTCCGCGGCGCTGGCCGAGGGCGACGATTTCCCGCTATGGGAAGCGCATCATCGCGTGCTTCGCCCCGCCCGCGGGCGGGCGGCCGAGCGCCGGCGCGATCCCTCGCGGCAGCGCCGCACCCATCGAAGGGCAGAAGCAGACCTCATGACCGTACGAACGATCGGCATCATCCTCAACGGCGCGACCGGGCGCATCGGCTCGACGCAGCACCTGCAGAACGCGCTCGCCCCGATCCGCGCCGAGGGCGGCCTCGCGCACGGGGAGGAGCGCATCGTCCCCCGCCTGCTCCTGGTCGGCCGCGACCGCGAGAAGCTCGCGGCGATCGCGAAGCAGTACGGCATTGCCGACTGGACGACCGATCTCGACGGCGCGCTCGCGGACCGCGACTTTTCCGTCTTCTTTGACGCGGCGGCGACCCATGCGCGCCTTGCGACGTTGCGCAAGGCGATTGCGGCCGGCAAGCACATCTACTCCGAGAAGCCGGTCGCGCCCTCCGTCGCCGAGGGCCTCGCGCTGGTGCGAGAGGCGGAGGCGCGGGGGCTCAAGCACGGCGCCGTCGAGGACAAGCTCTACCTGCCCGGGCTCAGCAAGCTCGCCTATCTCGTCGACATCGGCTTCTTCGGCCGCATCGTCGGCTTCCGCCTCGAATTCGGCTGGTGGGTGTTCGACGGCGTGCACACCCCGGCGCAGCGCCCGAGCTGGAACTATCGCGCCTCCGGCGGCGGCGGGCTCACCTTCGACATGTATCCGCACTGGCGCTACGTCATCGAAGGCATCCTCGGCCGCATCCGTGCGATCGTGTCCGCGGCCTGGACCGCGCAGCCCGAGCGGATCGACGAGCGCGGAAAGCGCTACGCCGTCGATGTGGACGACAGCGTGGCGACCATCGTGGAACTGGAAAACGGCGCCTTCGGCACGATCGTGAGCTCCTGGGCGACGCGCGTGCGCCGCGACGACCTGTTCACGCTCCAGGTGGACGGAACCCACGGCTCGGCGGTCGCGGGCCTGCACCGCTGTCACGTCCAGTCGCTGGCGGAAACGCCGAAGATCCCGGGCTTCAGCGTCAACGTCGATCTCGGCGTCGACTACCGTGCGCAATGGGGCGCCGTGCCGGACCTCTCGCCCTACAAGAACCCGTACCGCGTCGGCTGGGAGGGCTTCTTGCGCCACGTCGTCGCCGGGACGCCCTTCGCCTCCGATCTGCGCGCCGGCGTGCGCGACGTCGCGCTTGCCGAGGCCTGCCGGCTCAGCATGGCCGAGCGGCGTTGGGTCACGCTGGAGTGACCGGCCGGCGCGGCCGACGAGCCGGCGCGCCGCGGCTTCAAGCCTCGAGCTGCGCCAGCACGTCGCGGCCGATCGCTGCGGCCTCCCGCGCCACGATCGCTCCGGCCGCCGCCCTGAACGCCGCCGTGTCGATCTCCTCCGGCGGCACGATGGCGACGCCCGCTTGTTCGAGAAGCGCGAGGCAGCGCGCATCCTCTGCCCGCGCGAAGGAGCGTTGGGCCTCCGTCGCTGCGGCGACGGCGGCGTCAAGGGCGTCCCGCACGTCGCGCGGCAGCGCGTCGTAGCGCGCGCGGTTCGCGAGCAGCGGCGCACAGCCGAAGAAGTGGGCCGTCAGGCTGACGTGCCGGTGGTAGGGGTGAAGCCCGAACTGGACGAGGTTCGTCAGAGGGTTTTCCTGCGCGTCCACCCTGCCCGTCGCCACCGCCTGCGTCAGCTCCGCGGGGTCGATCGCCACCGGCGTAAAGCCGAAGGCGGCGAAGATCTCCTGGTGCAGCGGGCTCGACGTGGTGCGCATTCTCAGGCCCGCACAGTCGGCCGGCGCGCGGATCGGCCGCACGCCGTTCGAGACGTGGCGGAAGCCGTTGTCCCAATAGGCGAGCACGCGATAGGGCGTGTGCGCGGCGATGGCGGCGGCGAGCCGCTCGCCGAAC
Organism: Variibacter sp.; assembly: GCA_019689555.1. GTDB lineage: Bacteria > Pseudomonadota > Alphaproteobacteria > Rhizobiales > Xanthobacteraceae > JADGHE01. Next base: position 24,692 of record JADGHE010000027.1, read on the forward strand.
GCGCCGTCGAGCTTGGCGTAGATGCGGTCGCGATCGGTGACGAGGAACGGCAGGTCGAGCGCGCGCAACGCCGGCACGCGCGCCGCATCGAGATAGCTCGACTGGAAATAGCAGAAGTCCATTTCGCCGGTCGCGACCATCTTGAGCAGGTCGGCGGCCTTGTGGCCGTGGTCGGCGACGTTGGCGGTCAAGGCAATGTCGGCTTCGCCGCCGAGGCGCCGGTCGAGCTCGGCCACGAGCGCGCGCAGCGCGCGGGTGTGGACCGACGCTTCGGTCTGGTAGCCCCCGAAGCGGAGCGAAAGGCGGACCATGGGGCGGAACCCGTGTCGAAATGCGTTGCGGGCAGAGCTTGGCCATTCGGGGCGCCCCGTCAAGCGCCGCGCCCTTTCAGGGCGAAGCATTGGCGGCGGCCGCCGCGGCCGCTATGGAAGCGGCCACGAGAGCGAGCGAGGGCACGGCCGGGCGGACATGGACATATCTCCTGTTGTCGTCGAGGGCGTCGGCAGCGCTGCCGCCATCCTCACCACCGTCTGCTGGCTGCCGCAGGCGCTGCACGTGATCCGCCGGCGCGACACCCGCGCGATCTCCTTCTGGTCCTACTTCGTGTTCGCGCTCGGGGTGGCGCTGTGGCTGCTCTACGGCGTCTTTCTCGGCCGGGTGCCGATCGTCGCCGCCAATGCGATCACGCTGACGCTGCTCCTCGTCATTCTCGCCATGAAGATCCGGTACGGCTGAGCCCGCCGGCGCGGCCCCTATTTCAGGTCGACGTCGTCCCGTTTGGCCGGCGGGCCGATCCGGCGCATGAAGCTCACGATCAGCGGCATCGTGAGAAGCACGAGAAAGAAGCGCGCCAGATGGTGGGCGCCGACGAAGGCCGTGTCGAGGTGCAGCGCGAGCGCGAGCACCATCATGGCGTCGATCGCGCCGGGCGCATAGGCGAGCAAGGCGCCGCCGGTGTTGAGCCCGAGCAGCCAGGCGGCGAGGAGCGCGAAGCCAAAGGCCACGATGTTGCCGACGATGAACGCCCCGACCGCCGCCGCGGCGAGAAGGCGCAGGAGGCGGATGTTCGTGTTGGCGAAGCGCGTGCCGGTCACCGCGCCCAGCACCACGAAGGAGCAGATCGAGAGCCACCACGGCAGGGTGACGCCGACCAGGCCCGTGCCGTGCAGGATCGCCGACGACACCATCGCCCCGAAAATCAGGCCGCCCGGAAAATGCAGGCGCTGCGCCGCGTAGGCGGAGAGGCTCGACACCGCGAGCAGCAGGGCGAGCGGCGCGGGCCGCGCGAGCGTGGCGACCGCCGCGCCCGGCACCGGCGTGCCGGTGAAGCCGAAGGCCGCGAGAGCCGCGGGCAGCAGCACCGCGAGCCCGGCGACGCGCACGGTTTGCACCACCGCAACGGCGCGCACGTCCGCACGGTTCTCCACGGCGAGCACGAGCACCGTCGCGAGGCCGCCCGGAAACGAGGCGAGCAGCGCCGAGTTGCGGTCCCATTTGTGGACGGCGCAGAGATACACCGTCACGACCGCCGTCAGCGCGAACATCGCGACGGCGAGAACGAGCAGGCTGAGCGGCCACGTCGCCATGCCCGCGACCGTCTCGGGCGTCACGGTGCCGCCGAGCGAGGTTCCCATCACCACATAGGTCGCCCGCGCGAGCGGGCTCGGGATGTAGACCGGCCGTCCCCACAGGGCCATCGCCGACACCGCGACGATCGCGCCCGAGAGCCACCCGCCCGGCAGCCCGGCAAGGCCGAGCAGCGCGCCGCCGGCGGCTGCCCCCGCGAGCGTTTCGAGGAGGCGCCGAAGATCGGTGCGCAGATTGGATCGGTCGGGCGGATCGGTCACGGACCTTGCTTATGCCCGCTCGCGCGGGCGGAGCAAAGGTCGAAAAGCGGCCCCGCAAGCCGCTCCCGGCAGAAGGGGCGCCGGCGCCGCCTGCCCCCCCGCGCGCGGGGGGGCGTCAGCAAGCGCCGAGGACCGTCGGAAGCGCGGGTTCGCCCGCGGGCTTTACCGGCCGGTCAGGACCTTGGTGATGCCCGCTGCGGCGGTTTTCAATTGGTCGGCGCTGCGCGCGAAGCAGAGCCGCAAGAAGCGCTCGCCTCCGGCGCCGAAGGCGGTGCCCGGCGCAAGGCCCACCCCGGCTTCGTCGATCAGTCGAAAGGTGAGCGCCCGCATGTCGGTTTCGCCCTCGACCTCGAAAAAGAGATAGAAGGCGCCCTGCGGCAGCGCGAAACGGCAGCGCCCGGTCGCGGCGAGCGCGCTCGCCATGATGTCGCGGCCGGCCCGGGCGCGCGCGATCTGGTGCGCGACGAAGGTCTCGCCCCGCTCGAGGGCCGCCACGCCCGCCCGCTGCAGGAACTGCGCGACCCCCGAGGTGGAGTACTGGATCAGGTTCTCGATCACCTGCCCGAGCGAGGGGTCGGCGAGGATCCAGCCCATGCGCCATCCGGTCATCGCCCAGTTCTTCGAGAAGGTGTTCACGAACAGGATGCGGTCTTCCGGCTCCATGACGTCGAGATAGGAGGGCGCGCGCTGCCCCTCGCCGTACCAGAAGCGGGCATAGGTCTCGTCCGCGATGATCCACAGGCCGTGGCGGCGGGCGAGCGCGAGCGTGGCGCGCAGGTCTTCGAGCGTCGCCGTCCAGCCGGTCGGGTTGGAGGGCGAGACCATGAACAGCGCGCGCGTGCGCGGGCCCACCGCTCTCGCGAGCCGCTCGTGATCGAGTCTCCAGCCGGCATCGCCGAAGCTCATGGGCACTTCGACCGGCCGCGCGCCGAGCACGCGGGTCGCGGCGGCGGCGTTGGGCCAGGTGGGCGTCGGGATGAGGATGTCGTCGCCGCTCGCCACCGTCATCGCGAGCGCGATCTGGATCGCATGCATGCCCGAGGCGGTGACGAAGAAGGCGTCCGCGGCGAAGGCGCGGCCGTAGAGCCTTTCGTGATAGCGGGCGAGCGCCTCGCGCAGCTCCGGAATGCCGCGCTGCCAGGTGTAGAAGGTCTCGCCGGCGGCAAGCCCGCGGGTCGCCGCCTCGCAGATGAAGGACGGCGTCGGCATATCGCCTTCGCCGGCCCACAGCGGGATGACGTTGCCGCGCCGGCGCCCGTAGTTCATCGCCTCGACGATGCCGCTTTCGGGGGCGGCGCGCGCGGGCGCCGTCAGCGCGCCCACGAGGGACAGTCCTGCGGCCCTGGTGCTTCTGTCTTCGATCGCTGCATCCACGACGATACTCTCCCGAAACTCGACCGACATTCTACCCGCAGCGGCGCGCGCGTTGCAGCAAAAGTCGGGGGTGCGGGTCTGCGATCCTCCTCGAGCCGCGGCGGGAAAGCCGCGCGCCCGCCGCGCGGGGGCGGCGGGCGCGTGCCGATGCGGAGAGGGGTCAGTGCGCCGCCACGGAGGGGCTTTCCTCGCGCTGCAGCGCGTGAACGGCGAAATAGCCCCGCTCGTCGGTCCAGGCCGTGAGCGGCTTCCAGTCCGCGCCGCGGGCGAGCGCGCGGAAGGAGTCGAGCGTGTACTTGTAGCTGTTCTCGGTGTGGATGGTCTCGCCGGCGCGGAAGTCGATCGTCTCGCCGTCGACGCGCACCTTCTGCCGCTTCAGGCTCGCAAGGTGCATCTCGACGCGGTTGAGCTGCCGGTTGAAGAAGGCGTGGTGCTCGAAACATTCGAGCCGGAAGTTGGCGCCGAGCTCGCGGTTGATCCGTTGCAGCAGGTTGAGGTTGAACGCGGCGGTCACGCCCGCGGCGTCGTTGTAGGCGGCGTTGAGAATGCTCGCGTCCTTGATGAGGTCGACGCCGACGATGAGGATCGCGCCGGGCCCCAGCAGGCGCCCCGCGCGCCGAAGGAAGGCGCACGCCTCGTGCGGCTCCAGATTGCCGATCGTCGAGCCGGGAAAGAAGCCCGCCAAAGGCAGCCCGCGCACCGCGGCGGGAAGCTCGAACGCCATCGCGAAGTCGGCGACGACCGGGGCGACGGTGAGGTGCGGAAAGTCGCGCGCGACGCTTTCGGCTTCGCGCATCAACGTCTTTTCCGCGATGTCGACCGGCACATAGGCCGCGAGCCGGGTCGCGGCGCGCAGCAGAATGCGGCCCTTGACGCTGTTGCCCATGCCGAACTCGATCAGCGCAGCGCCCGGCGGCAGCAGCGCGGCGATCTCCGCCGCGTGCGCTTCGAGCAGGGCGATTTCCGTGCGCGTCAGATAGTATTCCGGCTGCTGCGTAATCTGCTCGAACAGGCGGCACCCGGTTTCGTCATAGAAGTATTTCGGCGGGATGCGCTTGGGCGTTGCGGTCAGGCCCGCGATCACGTCGCGCGCAAACCCCGTGCGCGGGATGTCCGGCGGAACGCGCACAGCAAAGGTCGCAGGAGCCATGGGCATCGCTCCCCTTTCCCTAGGGATATTCGGCGAGCCGCACGCCGGTGAACTGCCAGCGGTGCGGCGGATAGAAGAAGTTGCGGTAGGTTGCGCGCGCGTGGCCGGTCGGCGTCGCCAGGGAGGAGCCGCGCAGCACCATCTGGTTCACCATGAACTTGCCGTTGTATTCGCCGAGCGCGCCCTCGGCCGCGCGGTAGCTGGGGTAGGGCGCATAGGCGCTGCGGGTCCACTGCCATACCACGCCGAAGGCGTCGTCGACGAGCTTCAAGCGCGCCGCCACCTCCCATTCGGCTTCGGTCGGCAGATGCTTGCCGGCCCAGCGCGCGAAGGCGTCGGCTTCGTAGTAGCTCACATGACACACCGGGGCGTCGGGATCGACCGCGCGCAGGCCGCCGAGCGTCATCTGATGCCAGACGCCGTCGACGACGCGCCAGTAGCCCGGCGCCTCCCACCGTTCCGCCTGCGCGGTCGCCCAGCCGTCCGCGAGCCACAGCATCGGCGTGCGGTAGCCGCCGTCCTGCATGAAGGCGAGCCACTCGCGGTTGGTCACGAGGGCCTCGGCGAGGCGCACCGGCCGCAGCAGCACCTCGTGGGCGGGCCCTTCGTTGTCGAAGGAAAAGCCCTCGCCCTCGTGCCCGATGCGCCGCAGTCCCGCCGGCACCGCGACATAGGCGCCGCGGCCGTCTGCGCGCGCGGGAAAGCGCCAGGCCGGATCGTAGGCGGGCGCGGTGGGGTTCTCGGCGAAGGCGTGGAGAATGTCGGTGAGGATCAGCTCTTGGTGCTGCTGCTCGTGGTTGAGGCCGATCGCGAGAACGGGGGCAAGCCGCGCCAGGGTCTCGGCGCCGGCCTCGCCGATCAGCCGCTCCACCGCCGCGTCCACGTGCTTCCGATAGAGCCCGACCTCGTGCGCCGTCGGCCGGGTGATGAGCCCGCGCTTGGGCCGCTCGTGGCGCGGGCCGGCGGAAACGTAATAGGAGTTGAAGAGATAGGCGAACCGTTCGTCGAAGGGCCGGTAATCGGCGAGGTTGGGGCGCAGCAGGAACTGCTCGAAGAACCACGTCGTGTGCGCCCGGTGCCATTTGATGGGGCTCGCGTCGGGCATGGACTGGATCGTCTGGTCCTCGGGCGAGAGCGGCGCTGCACGCCGCTCCGTTTCCGCGCGCACTTGGCGGTAGCGTTCGAGCCATTCGGCCCTGTTCACAGCCGCCTCTCGCCCGTCCGGGACGGCGTGCGGGGCGGGCCCGGGGACCGCGATGGTGGCGCTCGGCATCGGCAATTCTCCTTCGCAAGGCTGCCGATTTCGCATTCGCAGAGCAGTGAACCGGCCGGTGCGCCGTCTGGTTCCCGCCTTCGCAAATCAGGCGCCGCGGCCCTCAGGCCACGGAAGCGGGGCGCCGGCCCTCCGCCAGCACGGTGGCGGCGAGGCGCAGATCGGCGACGAAGCGCTGATATGCGACACGCTTGTCCTCGCGATCCTGGATATGCAGGAGGTAGGACGGATGAATGGTCACCACAAGGCGGGATCCGTCGGCGAGCGGCATGGCTGTGCCGCGCATTTTGCCGATGGCGACGGGCCGTCCGACCACCCCGCGCGCGGCGGTGGCGCCGAGCGCCACCACAACGGCCGGGCGCAGCAGCCCCCGCTCGAGGTCCAGCCACCAGCGGCAGCGGTCGATCTCATAGGCGTTCGGCTTCTTGTGAAGCCGGCGCTTGCCGCGCATCTCGTGCTTGAAGTGCTTGACCGCATTGGTGACGAAGGTTTCCGCGCGCGGGATGCCGGCCGCCTCGAGCGCCGCGTCCAGCACCCGCCCGGCGGGGCCGACGAACGGCCGGCCGGCGAGGTCCTCCTTGTCGCCCGGCTGTTCCCCCACGATCAGGAGCGAGGGCTTCGCGGGCCCCTCGCCGGGAACGACCTGGGTCGCGTCGCGGTAGAGCGGGCAGCGGGTGCAGGCGGCCTCGGCTGCCGCCAGTTCGGCGAGGGAGCGGATTGGGGTGCGAGGCCGGTCCATGGGCGCGGGGGTAACGGCGCTGCCGGCCCTAGGTTTCCGACCCTCTGGACACGGGGCCAGATTGTTATACTATAACGTTTACGGACATGACAGTGCACCATCATCCCATCCACCAGCATCCCCATGCGCGGGTCGGGCCTTCGTTCCTGCGCCTGTCGGCGGCCGAGCGGCTCGCGGCGGCGATGGTGGTGGTCGCTCTGCTGTGGGGCGCGATCCTGTGGGCGATGGCCTAGGAGCCCGCATGAATGCCGTTCTGACGTTTCGTGACCTGACGCTCGGATACGACCGCCACCCGGCGGTGCATCATCTGAGCGGCACGGTCGAGGAGGGCGCCCTGGTGGCGGTGGTCGGGCCCAACGGCGCGGGCAAGTCCACCCTGTTCAAAGGGGTGGTCGGGCTGCTGAAGCCGCTCGCCGGGCGCGTCGAGCTCGGGAATCTGCGGCCCGCCGACATCGCCTATCTGCCGCAGGCGGCCGAGATCGACCGCTCCTTCCCGATCACCGTCTTCGACATGGTGGCGATGGGCCTGTGGCGCCGCCGCGGCCTGTTCGGCGGCGTCGGCCGCGCCGACCGCGCAAAAATCGAGGAGGCGATCGCGGCGGTCGGGCTTGCGGGCTTCGAGGCGCGGCCGATCGCGACGCTCTCGGGCGGGCAGATGCAGCGCACGCTGTTCGCCCGCCTTCTGCTCCAGGATGCGCGGGTCATCCTGCTGGACGAGCCCTTCACGGCGATCGACGCGCGCACCGCCGGCGATCTGTTCGCCCTGGTTCAGCGCTGGCACGCCGAGCGGCGCACCGTGGTCGCGGCCCTGCACGACCTCGAACTCGTGCGCACCGGCTTTCCGCAGACGCTGCTGCTCGCGCGCGAGCCGGTGGCCTGGGGCGCGACTCCCGAGGTGCTGACGCCCGCCAATCTCCTCAAGGCGCGACGCATGTGCGAGGCCTTCGACGACTCGGCCGCCGCCTGCGCCCACCAGGCGGCGTGAGCGCGCGGCCTTCCTCCGCGAGCGCCTGAGCGGCGCTCGCAAAGCGCGCAGGCCCTGCCCCCCAAGCGGAATTGCCGATGGTGTACGATTTTCTCATCGCTCCGTTCGTCGAATTCGGCTTCATGCGCCGCGCGCTCATCGGCACGCTCGCGCTCGCGCTCGGCGCCGGGCCGATCGGCGTCTTTCTCATGCTGCGGCGGATGAGCCTCGTCGGCGACGCGATGGCGCACGCCATCCTGCCCGGCGCCGCGCTCGGATTTCTGGTCGCCGGCCTCAACCTGTTCGCCATGACGGCGGGCGGGATCGTCGCGGGCGTGCTGGTCGCCGTGCTCACCGGTCTCGTCGCGCGCGCCACCGGCCTGAAGGAGGACGCCTCGCTTGCGACCTTCTACCTGCTGTCGCTCGCGCTCGGCGTCACCATCGTGTCGGTGAAGGGCACGAACGTCGACCTCCTGCACGTGCTGTTCGGCTCCGTGCTCGCGCTCGACGATCCGACCCTGCTGCTGATCGGAAGCATCACCTCGGTCACGCTCGTAGCGCTCGCGCTGATCTACCGCCCGCTGGTCCTGGAATGCGTGGACCCCGGATTTCTCCGCTCCGTCAGCCATGCGGGGGCGCCGGTGCATCTCATGTTCCTGGCCCTCGTCGTGCTCAATCTCGTGGCCGGCTTTCACGCGCTCGGCACGCTGCTCGCCGTCGGTTTGATGATGCTGCCGGCGGCCGTCGGCCGCTTCTGGGCGCGCGACGTGACCACGATGATCGTGGGCGCGGTCGCGACCGGCATCGCCTCCAGCGTGATCGGCCTGCTCGTTTCGTTCCACGCCGGGGTGCCCTCCGGGCCGGCGATCATCCTGGTGGCGGGCGCCTTCTACGTCCCTTCGGTGCTGTTCGGCCGCGTGGGCGGCATCGTCCGCCAGCTCTTTCCCGGACGGCATCTCGAGGCGTGAGCTTCCCGCAGTTCTTCCGCACTGGAGTTCGAGATGCGCAAAGCCATGCTGATCGCGGCGGCGATTGCGGTGCTGGCGGCGAAAGCGCCCGCCGGCGCGCAGGAGAAGCTCGAGGTCGTCGCCAGCTTTTCGATCCTCGCCGATTTCGTGAAGAACGTGGGCGGCGACCGCGTGCAGGTGACGGCCCTCGTCGGCCCCAATGCCGATGCCCACGTCTATGCGCCGACGCCGGCCGACGCCAAAACGCTGGCGGGCGCGCGGGTGGTGGTCGTCAACGGTCTCGGCTTCGAGGGCTGGATCGCCCGCCTCGTCAAGGCCTCGGCGACCCAAGCGACGGTGGTCGTCGCCTCCAAGGGCGTGAAGCCGCGGCGACAGGACGCAGTTCACGAGCCCGGCCACGGCGAGGCCGATCCGCATGCCTGGCAGTCCGTCGCCAACGCCCGGATCTACGTCGCCAATATCCGCGACGGGCTCGCCGCCGCCGATCCGGCGGGCCGCGAGGCCTATGCGGCGGCGGCCGCCGCCTACCTCGCCAAGCTCGACGCGCTGGAGCAGGAGGTGAAGGATGCGATCGCCGCTTTGCCGCCGGAGCGCCGCAGGATCATCACGACCCACGACGCCTTCGGCTATTTCGCGGACGCCTACGGCGTCGCCTTCATCGCGCCGCAGGGCGTCTCGACCGAGGCCGAGGCCTCGGCGCGCGACGTCGGCCGCATCGTCGCGCAGATCAAGCGGCAGAAGGTCCCGGCGGTCTTTCTGGAGAACGTGACCGATCCGCGCCTCGTCCGGCGCATCGCCGAGGAGACGGGCGCGAGGATCGGCGGGACGCTCTATTCCGACGCGCTCACCGGGGCGGACGGCCCGGCGCCGACCTACATCGAGCTGATGCGCCACAATGTGCGCACGCTCGCCGCGGCGCTGTGGCCCCGCTGAGGTCCTGGCGCTTTGCGGCTTGGCTCGGCCGCACCGGGGCGCCTATATGGGGGCGTCCACGGAGTTGAAGTCATGTCCGACAAGCTGCCCGTCACCGTCATCACCGGCTATCTGGGGGCCGGCAAGACCACGCTTTTGAACCGCATTCTCTCGGAGCCCCACGGCAAGAAGTACGCCGTCATCGTCAACGAGTTCGGCGAAATCGGCATCGACAACGACCTCGTCGTCAACGCCGACGAGGAGGTGTTCGAGATGAACAACGGCTGCGTCTGCTGCACGGTGCGGGGCGACCTCATCCGCATCCTGGAAGGGCTGATGCGGCGCAAGGGCAAGTTCGACGCCATCATCGTGGAGACGACGGGCCTCGCCGATCCGGCGCCGGTGGCGCAGACCTTCTTCGTCGACGAGGAGGTGGGCGCCAAGACGAAGCTCGACGCCGTCGTCACCGTCGCCGACGCGAAGTGGCTGAACCACCGGCTCAACGACGCGCCGGAGGCGAAGAACCAGATCGCGTTTGCGGACGTGATCCTGCTCAACAAGACCGACCTCGTGACGGCGGACGAGCTGCGCGAGGTCGAGCGGCGCATCCACGCCATCAACCCTTACGCCCCCATCCACCGGACGCAGCGCTGCGCCGTGCCGATCACCGAGGTGGTGGGCCGCAACGCCTTCGACCTCGACCGCATCCTCGACATCGAGCCGGCCTTCCTCGAGTCGGAGGCGCTCGACCACGACCACGGGCATCATGGCCACGACCACGAGCACGGCGAGGGCCATGCGCACCACCGCCACGGCCTCAAGCACTATCACGACGAGGAGATGCAGTCGCTCTCGCTCGAAACCGACAAGCCGCTCGATCCGGAGAAGTTCTTTCCCTGGGTGCAGGACCTCGTCGCGAACGAAGGGCCGAACATCCTGCGCACCAAGGGCATCCTGGCCTTCAAGGACGACCCGGACCGCTTCGTCTTCCAGGGCGTGCACATGATCCTCGACGGCGATCACCAGCGCCCCTGGCGCGAGGGCGAGCGGCGGCAGAGCCGCATCGTCTTCATCGGCCGCAACTTGCCCGAGGAGCGCATCCGCGCGGGCTTCGCCGCCTGCGTGGCGTGAAGCGCGCCCGGCCGCCGCGCTGGGTGACCGCGCATTCACTCTGCTCGCGTCAGCGCCCGCGCTGGAGCGCCCCTGCAACCTGGCTCCGTCATCCTGAGGCGCCCGCGCGGCAGCGCGGGCCTCGAAGGATGACGGCATTCCCGCAGGCCGCTCCCATCACCCTTCGAGGCTCGCGCGGCGCAAGGCCGCGCTCGCACCTCAGGGTGACGGGAATTGGCATGTTTGGGGGAAAGCCGCGAGCGGCAGGCCGGCGGCGCGTCAGCCGCGCTTGCGCTCGCGCATCAGGTCCGTGAAGCGCCTGAACAGATAATGGCTGTCGCGCGGGCCGGGCGACGCCTCGGGATGGTACTGCACGGAAAAGACCGGCCGGTCCTTCAGCGCGAGCCCGCAGTTCGAGCCGTCGAAGAGGGAGACGTGCGTCTCCTCCACCCCGGCGGGGAGGCTGTCGCGGTCGACCGCGAAGCCGTGGTTCATGGAGGTGATCTCCACCTTGCCGGTGGTCAGGTCCTTGACCGGATGGTTGGCGCCGTGGTGGCCCTGGCGCATCTTCACCGTCCGCGCGCCCAGCGCGAGCCCCAGCATCTGGTGGCCGAGGCAGATGCCGAAGGTCGGCACGCCCGAGTCGACGATGCGGCGGATCACCGGCACGGCATATTCCCCGGTCGCGGCCGGGTCGCCCGGCCCGTTGGAGAGGAAGACGCCGTCCGGCTTCATCGCCAGGATGTCCTCGGCCGAGGTCTGTGCCGGCACCACGGTCACCTTGCAGCCGCTGCCGGCCAGGAGGCGCAGGATGTTGCGCTTGATGCCGTAGTCGATCGCGACGACGTGGAACTGCGGGTCGTCCTGCCGGCCGTAGCCCCGGCCCCACTCCCACGGGGTCTCGTCCCAGGTGAAGCGTTGGCCGCAGGTGACCATCGGCACGAGGTCCATGCCGACGAGGCCCGGCCAGGCCCGCGCCTCCTCCTTGAGGGCGTCGAGGTCGAACCGCCCGGAGGGCTCGTGCGCGATCACGGCGTTGGGCGTGCCTTTTTCGCGGATGAGCCGCGTCAGCGCCCGCGTATCGACGCCGGAGAGGCCGATGATGCCGCGGCGCTTCAGCCATTCGTCGAGGTGGCGGGTCGCGCGATAGTTCGACGGCTGGGTGATGGCGGCGCGCAGCACGACGCCGCGCGCCCCCGGCGTCGCCGCCAGATTGACGGTCTCGATGTCCTCCTCGTTGGCCCCGACATTGCCGATGTGGGGGAACGTGAAGGTGATGATCTGCCCGGCATAGGAGGGATCGGTGAGGATCTCCTCGTAGCCGGTCATCGCGGTGTTGAAGCACACTTCGCCGACCGCGCGGCCGGTCGCCCCGAGGCCGAAGCCTTCGAGCACGGTGCCGTCCGCCAGCACCAGGCAGGCCGTGGGCCGGGGTTCGCTCCAACCGGAGGAGCGGTCAAGGCTTTGCTGTTCGGTCATGACGCCTTACTTCTCGTATAATCGGCGGCGGGACAAGTGGTCCCCGCCTCCTCAGGCAAAAGAAAGGCGTCCCCGTGCTGCGCGAGAAGATCAACGACGACCTCAAGGCGGCCATGAAGGCCAAGGACGACCGGCGGATCTCGACCCTGCGGATGATCAACGCCGCGATCAAGAACGCCGATATCGAGGCGCGCGGGCAGGGCAAGCAGCTCTCCGACGACGATCTGCTCGGCCTCCTGCAGAAGATGATCAAGCAGCGCCAGGAATCGGTCGAGCTTTACGACAAGGGCGGCCGCAAGGAGCTCGCCGACCAGGAGCGCGAGGAGATCGCCATCATCCAGAGCTTCCTGCCGCAGCAGATGGACGAGGCGGAGGCGCGCGCCGCCATCGCCGAGGTCATCAGGCGGGAGGGCGCGACCGGCATGAAGGACATGGGCCGGGTCATGGCCGCGCTCAAGGCCGCCTATGCGGGCCGCATGGATTTCGGCAAGGCCTCCGGCATCGTGAAGGGCCTGCTCGCGGGCTGATGCCCGCCGCGAAGCCCGCTTTCTCATCGCAGCGCCGTGCGGCTCAGGGCATCCGCCTTGCGTACTCCGCCTTCAGCCGCGCATGCGTCGCCCAGAAGGGGGCCGGCGTCCGTCCGTTCAGCCGGTCAACGAGAATGCCGAGATGCGTGTGCCAGCCGCCGGCGACGCTCGGAACCTCGTCGCGCTCGATCCGCCGATGCGTGAGCGTGAGAACGACGTCACGCCCGCGCGGGCTCAGCTCGAAGGTCACCTCCGATCCGGCGGGCTCGCCCCCAGGTGAAGCTCAACAGCCGCGGCGGCTCGCAGCGCGTCACCCGTCCGGAGAGGCTGGATCCGTGCTCGAAGCGCTTGTACTCCTCCGGCACGGCCTCCGCGTGCGGCGAAAGCTCCGCATGCAGAAACGTAAGCTCGACGCGGCCGCCCTCCCGCAGCTCCATGGTCCCGCCCGCAAGCCAGGTGCGCCGCTTTTCGGGCTCCGTGAGACAGGCCCAGACCCGCTCGATCGGCCCCGGCAGCACGCGCTCGAAGCGCACGGTGTGCGCGTCCATGATCTCGCCGTCGGCCACAGCTTCGTCACGCATCACAGGTTCCCTTCGGCTTGGGTTTCGTCCTTCACCGCGCGCTCCAGTGCGTCGAGGCTCCCGCGCCAGAAGCGCCGGATGCCGTCGAGCCAGTCTTCCATCGCCTCGAACCCGGCCGGGTCGAGACCGTAGATGCGCCGCTGCGCCTCCGCCCGCACGCGCACGAGCTTCGCCTCCCTCAGCACCTTGAGATGCTGCGAGATCGCCGGCGCGCTCACGTCGAACCGCGCGGCAATGGCGCCAGCGGAGAGTTCGCGCTCGGCCAGAAGCTCCACGATGCGCTGCCGCGTAGGGTCGGCGAGGGCGGCGAAAGCAAGCATGACCATCATATTAAGTCGTTGCTTATTTAAGTCAGAACTAAATAGCCCGCCCGAGGGCGGGCCGGGAGACCAAGGCCTGTCCGGCGTGAAGCGGGAGCGACCGGATCGGGATGTTCTCGGCGACCTTGCGCGGACTTGCGCCCGGGCGGGAGGAGCCGGACCGCCGGCGGTCCGGCCCGGACAGGCGGTCGCCCGCGCTCTCAAGCCGCCGGGCGGACGCGCGGGGGCTGTGGATAACCGGGAGAAGGCGCCTGCGGCCGGCGCTTGCGCCCCGCCGCCGTATAATGGGGGCGACGTGTGCGAGTGAGTCGGCCATGGGCTTTCCGCCGGAATTCCTCGAGGAGTTGCGGGCGCGCCTTCCGGTGTCGGAGGTCGTGGGCCGGCGCGTGAAGCTCAAGAAGGCCGGGCGGGAGTGGAAGGGGCTCTCGCCCTTCAACCGGGAGAAGACGCCCTCCTTCTTCGTCAATGACCAGAAGGGGATGTGGTTCGACTTCTCCTCGGGCAGGAACGGCTCGATCTTCGACTTCGTGATGGCGACCGAGGGCGTCTCCTTCCCGGAAGCGGTGGAGCGCCTCGCCGCGATGGCCGGCCTGCCGCTGCCGGTGGCCTCGAAGGCGGCCGAGGTCCGCGCCGAGCGGCGCAAGACCCTGTACGAGGTCATGGAGCTTGCGGCCGCGTTCTACGAGGCGGCGCTCGCGGCGCGCGGCGGGGCCCATGCCCGCGGCTACCTCGCCGACCGCGGCCTTGCGCCCGCGACGCAGCTCAAGTTCCGGCTCGGCTATGCGCCGAACGAGCGCTTCGCCCTCAAGGAGCATCTCGGCGCCAAGGGCGTGCCGGTCGCGGACATGATCGAAGCCGGGCTCCTCGTCGCCGGCGACGACATCCCGGTCCCCTACGACCGGTTTCGCGATCGGGTGATATTTCCCATCACCGATGCGCGGGGCCGGGTGATCGCCTTCGGCGGGCGCGCGCTCGCAAAAGATGCGGCGGCGAAGTATCTCAACTCGCCGGAGACGCCGATCTTCCACAAGGGCTCGACCCTCTACAACATCGCCGGCGCGCGCGCGGCGGCCCACAAGGGCGCGCCCGTGATCGTGGTCGAGGGCTATGTCGACGTGATCGCCCTCGTCGAGGCCGGGTTTTCGGGGGCGGTCGCGCCGCTCGGCACGGCGCTCACCGAGGAGCAGCTCGCGCTTCTTTGGAAGATGGCCGACGAGCCGATCCTCTGCTTCGATGGCGACGCCGCCGGCCGCCGGGCCGCCTACCGGGTGGTCGACCTCGCCCTCGGCGCGCTGACGGCGGGCAAGAGCCTGCGCTTCGCGAGCCTGCCCCAGGGCCAGGACCCGGACGATCTCGTCCGCAGCGGCGGGCCCGAGGCGGTGGGCGAGGTGCTGCGCGCCGCCGTGCCGCTCGCCGCCATGCTGTGGACGCGCGAGACCGAGAACGGCCGCTTCGACACGCCCGAGCGGCGGGCGGCGCTCGAGGCGCGGCTTTCCGCCGTGATCGAAGGCATCCGCGATCAGACGGTACGAAAATACTACCGGGAGGACTTCGCGGCCCGGGTGCGGGCGCTCTTTGCGCCTGCACCGGCCGGCCCGCGGGAGCGGGACCTTGCGCTGCCGCGCGCCCCCGCGCGCGAGCCATGGCGGCGGCCGGGGCGGCCGGGGGCAGGCGCGCGCCCCTTCCGTTTCGAGGCCGCGCCGCCGGCGCCGAGCCCGCGCCTTGCGGCGAGCCCGCTGGTGCGGGGGTTCCGTGCCGCGATTCCGCCGCGCGAAGCCTTGATTCTCATTGCCGTGGTGAACCATCCTTGGCTGCTCGACGACCATGCCGAGGAACTGGCCGAACTCGAGTTCCAGCATGCGGACGCCGACCGGCTGCGCCGCGGCATCCTGGACGCGGCGGCGCGCCATTCCGGCGAGCTCGGTTTCGCGCGGCTGCGGGAGGCGCTGGGCGCGGCGGGCCTCGCCCCGCTGCTTGCGCGCGTGGAGGCGGCCATTACACATAGGGCCGACTGGCCGGCGCGGCCCGAGGCGGCCGCGGACGACGTCGCCGCCTGGTGGCGCCATGTGATCAGCTTGCATCGCAAGCAGAGGACGCTACATAAAGAACTTAAAGACGCCGAGCGTGCTTTGGGGACCGATCCCAGCGAAGAAAACCTGCGCTGGCTGCGGGACGTGCAGGGGCGGCTGTCCGCTCTCGAAGGCGCCGAAGCCTCGATCGAGGACTTCGGGGTGCTGTCGGGGCGGGCGGCGCGGAGTTTTTGACCGCGAGGGGCGCGCGGGGCGTCGTCCGGGGGCGGGTCCGGGGGCGAGACTGAAAACGGGGATGAGGGCGCCGGACGTG
>JADGHE010000003.1 GCA_019689555.1 Variibacter sp.
CAGATGGTCTCACCCGTTGCCGGCGCGCAGGACGCGCCGGAAGGGCCCACCTTGGCGGCTCCGCTCTTCGCCGTAAAGCACGGGATGCGCGGCGGACCGGCGCCGGTCAGGCCTTCGCGCGCAGAAGAAAGGCCCTCAAACCAGCCGTGCCGCGCCCGCCGGCGCCCTGGCGGGGGCATTGCGAGATCGCCTGAAACACGGCGGCCGTTTTTGCAGCTGCGGAAGCGATCGTGACTCGCGTATCGCAAAGTCTGCTTCTTCGCTGCTCGCCATCACGGTGGCGGCTTTGCACGCGTGGGCCCGCGGCCCGATCGCGGAGGCGGGCATCGCCGCTCAGCAGGAAAGGCAGCGGGAGCAGCTCGAGAGATATTTCGATCGCCAGATCGCCGAGGCCGAAAAGCTCCGATCGCTGGCCTGGAAGCGGGATTTCTCCTCCCTCGCGGCCTATCAAATGTCCGTCGCGCCATGGCGCGAAAAGCTGAGGGAGTGGCTCGGCGGCATGGCCTTTCAGCCGGCCGCGCTCGCGCCCAAGGAAATGCAGCTCGCCGAGACGGAAGGGATCAAGGCCTGCTCCCGCATCGACCGCAAGGCCAAGATGGTCGGGCAGCGCCTCAGGCGCTCGAGCAGTTCAAGATCCAACGCGTTCTCGACTATCTTCAGAGCCGACCCGACGTGGACCCCACCGCATCGGCATTTATGGGGTCTCATGGGGCGGGCGCACCGCTCTCTACGCGGCGGCGCGTCTTTGAGGGCGCGCATGTCGTCGACGGCCAGGCGGCGATCCCCTTCCTTGAACGGCAAATAGTCACGGCGCGCGGCCGCACCGCCGAGCCCGCGCGCCTCTTTACAGGAACGCACGAAGCGCCGTTCGCCCGCCGGATCTGCATCAGGCGTGGCGGCCCGCCGTCTGCGGCAGGGTGGTGAGGTCCCACGTCGCCGCAATGAACACGAGCGCGCCGACGATCAGCGCATTCCACAAGGCCGGCGTGCTGCCGCTGAAGCCGATCAGCCAGGGCGAGATGAAGAGCCACACGCCGGACAGGAGGTTGATCCATTCCTCCCACGGCCGCGGGCGCACGAGCGCCGCAACCGAGAAGACGCCGATCACGATCGCGAAGATCCAGCAATTCCATGCGGCGCCCGCCGCCGCGTCGGCGCCGCCGGGCGCAAAGCCGAGCACCCAGGGCGAAATGAAGAGCCAGCAGGCGAGCATCAGATTGAGCCAGTCCTGCCACCGACCCTCTCGGGGTGTTGGGGTCAAGTCCGGCATCGTGAGCCTCCTTCAGCATGCTGTCCCCCCGCCGTCGGGAACGGGCGGATCGAGCCGATTCGGTGCGACGGGGCCTGCGAAGCGCCCTGCGCTGCGCCGCGGATCGGGCTCGCGACGCGAACGTCGGCGCCTCGAGCCAGTGACAACGATTTCCGGGCGCAGGCGGTTTCACCGTCCGGCATGGCGAAGACGCCGAGCTTGTCGCCGCTCGTGACGCGCGAGATCGCGTCCGCCATGTGCAGGTCGGTGCGCTCCTGCCGCACGATCACGGGTCGGATGCCGGCGGCGGCGCCGCGCTCGAGAATGTGATTGACCGGATAGCCGATGATCGTGTCGACGCCCTCGCGGCGCAGGATCTCGACAATGGCGTCGGCGACTTTCATGGGTGTTCCTCGCGGTTGTTGGCCTGTGTTGTTATGGCTTGTCGTGGCGCGCGGCGATGCGCGGCCGCTTCGGCCGGCCTTCCGCGGCAAAAGGGCCGGCACGGCTGAGACTATACGACCGCAAAGGCCGAGGCGGGCAAGCGCCGCCGCCGATCGTCACATTGCGGGGCAGGCGTCAGGCCGCGCCCATGCGGTGCAGCTTGAGAATCGCGTAGACGGCCTCGTTCTTGGGCGTCGGCACGCCGAGCTCGCGCCCCAGCGCGACCACCTTGCCGGACAGCCAGTCGAGCTCGAGCCGGTTGCCGCGCTCGAGGTCGTGGGCCATGGAGGCGCGCATGTCGTAGGGCGCGCTCTGCAGGAAGGCGAGCCCTTCCTCGACCAGAGTCTCGGGCAACGGCACCCCCTTCGCCCGGCCCACAGCGATGACCTCCTGCATCAGGTCGATGAAGAAGGCGCGCGTCTCGGGGTCGGCGACGATCGGCCCGATGGGCAGCCGCGTCGCCGCCGTTGCGGCCGACATGGTGACGAGAAAGACAAATTTGCGCCAGCGCTCGATCTGGATGTCGTCCGAGAGCGCGATGTCGATGCCGGCGGCGCGCGCGGCCGCGACGAAGGCCTCCAGCTTGTCGTCCGGCTTGCCGTCGAGCCGCCCGCAGCGGATGCGGGCGAAGCGGCTGGTCTGACGGATGATGCCGGGCTCGCCGATCACGGTCGCGATATAGGCGACGCCCGCAACCACGTGCTCGGCGCCGAGAATGGCTGCGAGCCGCTCGGGGCTGTCGATGCCATTCTGCAAGGTGATGAGGCGCGTATCGCGGCCGATGAGCGCGCGCCCGAGCGTGCCGGCATGCTCCGTATCCCAGAGCTTGACGGCGAACAGCACGATATCGACGGGCCCCACGGCCGCGGGATCGTCGGTCGCCTTCGCATCCTTGATGTGCAGGTCGCCGAGCGCGCTTTCCACGATCAGCCCGCGCTCGCGAATCGCCGCAAGGTGCGCGCCGCGCGCGAGAAACGCCACGTCGTGGCCCGCCGCAGCGAGCCGTGCGCCGAAGTAGCCGCCGACGCCGCCGGCCGCCATCGTTGCAATCCGCATGAACTCTCCCCCGCGGTCCGGCTGGTCGAACCCGGCTTGTGGGGGATTTTAAAGCGCCGCCCGCGCGCGTCTACCCGCCAAGATCTGCTTCCGGCGGCACGGCCCGGATGCCGGGGGCGGGCGCGGTCCCGCCGCGTGCACCGCCCGTCCCGCCGCGCCGGGGGCCGGCGCGAGAGCCGCAGGCGCCTCCCGTCAGTTCGCGGCTCTCGCCGCGGTCGCGAGGCTCAGCGGCGCGCCGCGGTCGCGCACCGTGCGCGGCTCCGGCGCCCGGCGGCGCGCGTCCGGCAGGACCACGACCTTGGTGCCGAGGTCCACGCGGTTGAAGAGATCGATCACGTCCTCGTTGAGCATGCGGATGCAACCGCTGGAGACGTGCTTGCCGATGGTCGAGGGCGCATTCGTGCCGTGTATGCGGAAGAGCGTGCCGCTCAGATACAGAGCGCGCGCGCCGAGCGGATTGCTGGGGCCGCCCGCCATCCAGCGCGGCAGATAGGGCTGGCGCTCGACCATCTCGGCCGGCGGAATCCAGTCCGGCCATTCGGCCTTGCGGCCGATCGACCTCACGCCCGACCAGGTGAATCCCTCGCGGCCGACGCCGATGCCGTAGCGGATCGCCTTGTCCCCGCCGAGGACGTAATAGAGATACGTGTTGGGCGTGTCGACGATGACGGTGCCGGGCGGCTCCTGCGTCCGATAGGTCACGATCTGGCGGCGCAGATGCGCCGGCACTTGCGCGGCGCCCCGCTCCGCCGCGAAGGGCCCGCGCGGCGCATCCCGCACGACGCCATCGAAGATCGTGTTGGGAGGGGCCGGCCCGAGCGCCAGGGGCTGCGCCTCTGCCGAAAGGCCGCCGAGGCCGAGGCTCGCGAGGGCGAGCGCTGCGACGGAACCGAGGATGCGAGAGCCGCGCATGGCGGGCGTTCCCCCGTTGGGATCGCGTGAATTCGACTCTCCAATCCTTCTTCAGGTTCAAAGTTCCGTCCGCTCGCAAGGGAGCGTCGCGCAGGCGCGCGAGAAACGCCCGATGGCCAAAGGATCGGCATCGGCCGGCGCGGAGAGACGACGGCGCAAGAAACGGCGCGGCAAAGGAGGGCGACAGCAAAGAAAAGGGGCCGGCAGGAGCGCCGGCCGCAGTTCGATCGTCAGGAGCTCGGGATTGGGCAAGTCGTCCCGCGTTCCCGGCGAAAGAACGCAAGCCCGCCCGAACGGTTCCAGCCCGCGATCTGGAGCCGACCCGCCCGCCTCGCGGGGCCGGCGCCGGTCCGCCGCGGCGCGGCCATGGTTTCGGAAGGTTTTCGTCCGTCACCGGCATCGTCCGCCGGCGCCGCGACGGGAGAGCGGCGGAGGCCCCCCGCGATCAATCGCTGCCGCGATGCCAGCCGACCACCGCCTCCGGCACCGAATCCGTCGAGGCGAAGTAGGGCTTGAGGTCGAGAAGCGGCGTGCCGTCGAGGCAGTCCAGCCCCCGCACCGTGAGCCGCCGCCCCTCGACCGCCAGCAGCCGGACGACGCTCGCCGCGATGGGATTGGGGCGCACCGGCGAGCGTAGCGCGAAGGTGCCGCGCGGGCGGCCAGCGTGGCGCGGCACCTGCAGCACGAGGTCCCGGCGCGCCCGGTGCATCCAGTACAGCACCAGGAGGTGCGTGCAGGTCTCGACGCCGTCGAGCGCCGGCGCCCAGCGCTCGTCGACCTCGATCGTGCAGACGGCCTCGGATTCGCGCGAATTCTTCGGGCACTCCTCGCGCCGCGTCCACGGCGTATGGATGCGGCCGATGAAGTAGAGGCCGGCGTCGAAGGCCTCCGGCAGCGGCACCGCCACTTCGCCCGCGCGCATGTCGCTGTCTGCGGGCGGCCCGTTATCCTGTCGATCCTGCGTTGACATGGCGGCAGGGTATGCGAAACCTCGGCCCTGCTGAAGCGCATCCCTCACCTCATGTCGTCGCTTGTCTTCACGATTGCCGAGATTGCCGACCAGTTCCCGGAGTTCCGCCTGGGCGTGGTCGTGGCGGAGAACCTCACCGTTCTGCCCGAGCGGCCCGCGGCGCTCGATGCGCTGATCCGCGAGCGCGAGATCGCGGCGCGCGGCCGCTGGACGGGCATCGAGCTTGCGCGCGTGCCCGGCGTCGCGGCCTGGCGCAGCGCCTACAAGGCCTTCGGGGTCAAGCAGACGCGCTACCGCTCCTCCGTCGAACGGCTGCTCAAGAACGTGCTCGCGGGGCGCGACCTGCCGCGCGTCAACGCCTTCGTCGACCTCTACAACGCGGTCTCGCTCACGCATGTTCTGCCGCTCGGGGCCGACGACCTCGACAAGGTGACGCCGCCGCTCGCCTTTCGCTATGCGCGGCCCGGCGATACCTTCGTCGACATGACCAACGGCGGCGAGAGCGACGCCGAGAACGGCGCCGAGCCCGCGGCCGAGGCGCCGAATCCCGGCGAGGTGGTCTATGCCGATGCCGAGAAGGTGCTCTGCCGTCGCTGGAACTGGCGGCAGGACGCGCGCTCGCTGATCACGCCGTCGACGCGGCGCGCGGTCGTGACCCTCCAGGCGAACGGCTGGGGCGACATTGCCGAGGCGATGGACGAGCTCGTGCGCCTGATCGAGCGCTACTGCGGCGGAAACTGCCGCACGGCCCTGCTCGACGCCGCCCACCGCAAGGCCACGGTGTAGCTTCCTCCCCGCGGGCGGGGAGGAGGCAGAAAATCAGGCCGCCGCCTTCTCACCCGGCGCGAAGCGGCCATAAAACGTCTCGCCCTTCTTGGCCATGTCGAGCAGAAGCTTCGAGGGCTTGAAGCGAGGGCCGTACTTCTTCTCCAGCCGCCTGCACAGCTCGACGAACTTCCGCGTCCCCATCATGTCGATGTAGGACAGCGTGCCGCCAGTGAACGGCGCGAAGCCGAAGCCGAGGATCGAGCCCACGTCGGCCTCGCGCACATCGGTGAGCACGCCTTCCTCGAAGCAGCGCGCCGTCTCCAGCGCCTGGATCGCGAGGAAGCGTTGCTTGAGCTCTTCGACGAGGGCGCGCCCCGCGCGGTCGATCTCGTCCGCGGTGAGCGTTCGCGGCTGCAGGTCGGCGAGCCCGGGCCACAACCTTTTCGGACCCTTCTCCGGATAGTCGTAGAAGCCCTTGCCGTTCTTGCGGCCGAGGCGCCCCCGCTTCTCGACCATGTCCTCGAGCAGCGCCTTCTGCATCGGGTCGACCGCGCCGGGGCCGAGATCGGCCTCCGTCGCCTTGAGGATCCGCCAGGCGAGGTCGACCGCCACCTCGTCGGTCAGCGCGAGCGGGCCGACCGGCATGCCGGCCATGCGGGCGACGTTCTCGATCATCGCCGCGGGGATGCCCTCGCTCAGCATCAGGTGGCCTTCGCGCAAGTAGGTGCCCACGACGCGCGAAGTGTAGAAGCCGCGCGAATCGTTGACGACGATCGGCGTCTTCTTGATGGCCCGCACATAGTCGAGCGCGGTCGCGAGCGCCGCCTCGCCCGTGTTCTTTCCGCGGATGATCTCGACCAGCATCATCTTCTCGACCGGCGAGAAGAAGTGGATGCCGATGAAGTTCTCGGCCCGCTTGTAATCCTTGGCGAGCGAGGTGATCGGCAGCGTCGAGGTGTTCGAGCCGAAAGTGACGTCGTCGGCGACGACCGCCCCGGCCTTGGCGTAGGCCTCGGCCTTCACCTTGCGGTCCTCGAACACGGCCTCGATCACGAGGTCGCAGCCGGCGAGCGCCGCATAGTCGGCCGCCGGCGTGATGCGCCGGAGCAGCGCCTCCTTCTCCTCGGGCTTGGCGCGGCCGCGGTTGACCTGCTCGGTCATCAGCTTGTCCGAATGCGCCTTGCCCTTCTCCGCGAGCGCCTGATCGCGGTCGATCAGCACCACCTCGAGGCCGGCGAGCGCCGTTACATAGGCGATGCCCGCGCCCATGAAGCCCGCGCCGATGATGCCGACTTTCTGCAGCCGCTTCGGCGCGATGTGCGCCGGGCGCCGGGCGCCCTTGTTCAGCTCCTGCAGGGAGACGAAGAGGCTGCGGATCATCGCCGCCGCCTCGGGCGAGCGAAGGATCTTGGCGAACCAGCGCGACTCGATGCGCAGCGCGGTATCGAACGGCACCTGCAGTCCGTCGAACACCACCTGCATGACGGCGCGCGCCGCGGGGTAGTTGTCGTAGGTCTCGCGCCGGTAGATCGCGTTCGCGGGCGGGAACGTCATCATCCCCGCCTTCGACCAGACGAGCCCGCCGGGCAGCCGGAAGTTCTTGTCGTCCCACGGCGCGACCGCCTTGCCGCCGGCCTTGATCCAATCCTTGGCGGCCGTGATCAGCTCCTCGGGCGGAACGACGGCGTCGACGAGCTTCAGCGCCTTGGCGCGGTCGAGGCGGAGCTGCTCGCCCTTGAGCAGGAGCTGCAGCGCATCGGCGGGCGGCAGCAGGCGCACGATGCGCTGCGTGCCCCCGGCGCCGGGAAACAGCCCGACCTTGATCTCGGGGAGGCCGACGCGCGTGTTCGGGTTCTGCGCGGCGACGCGGTGGTGGCAGGCGAGACAAAGCTCGAAGCCGCCGCCGAGGGCCGTGCCGTTGATCGCCGCAACCCACGGCTTGCCGCTCGTCTCGAGCCGGCGATAGATGAGCGACAGCCGGCGGCTTTCCTCGAACAGTCTGGCGACGGCGGCCTCCTCGCCCTGGGCGCGCACCATCTCGGCGAAGAGGCGGTTGAGCTTTTCGAGCATGTTGAGGTCGGCGCCGGCGCAGAACGTCTCCTTGGCGGAGGTCACGACCGCGCCCTTGATCGCCGGATCGCCCACCACCTTGTCGACGATGGCTTCGAGCTCGTCCATGACGCGCTGGTCGATGACGTTCATCGAGCGGTTCGGCATGTCCCAGGTGACGAGCGCAAGGCCGTCGCCGTCGATGTCGAGCGTGAAGTTCGTGTAGGTCATCTGGCTCTCCCTGACCGTCGGCGCTCCCCGGGCGCAGCGCCGCGCGGCGCGGCGCGCGGACCCGGGATGCAACCTGCCACCATCGCCCTTGGGCCCGCTGCGGTGCGCCGCCCTCGCGCGGCACCGCCTGCGGAAGCCGTCCGGGGCCTCGTCTCACGCATAGGGCTCGCCCGATTTGTGCAGCCGGCGGACGCCGTTCTCGTCCTTCACGATGCGCAGATCGGCTTCAGGATATTCCACGCGGTCGCGCGGCGCGCGGGTGCCGATTTCGAGATACACCGCATCGCGCGCCGTGCGGTTGATCAGGTGGTGCCCGTTGCCGGAATTGGCCTTCCAGCCGGCGGCCTCGCCCGCCTTCAGCACCGTTTCGCCCTCGTCCTCGACCAGCACGACCTCGCCCTCGAGAATATAGACGAGCTCGTCCTCGGCCTCGTGCCAGTGCCGCAACGAGGAGGCCGCGCCGGGCTTGAGCCGCGTGAGATTGACGCCGAACTGGGTGAGCCCCACGGCGTCGCCGAGCCGTTTGCGCTCGCGGCCGGCCACCACCTTGCGGAAGGGTTCGGGATAGTTGGTGCCGGTCTGCACGGGGAGATTGGCGATGTCGATCTTGGGCATGTAAACGTCCTGAGCTGCGGTTCGCCCCTGCCGCTTGCGGGGCGCCCGACGCGCCGGGCGCATCGGGCGAGGGCGGCTTGTGGGATGGGGAGCACGACTAGCCCCCGCGCGGCTCGCCGCCAAGCTCGCCACCGCATCCCCGCGGGCGAGAGCGGAATGGTCACACCCGCTCGATGATCGTCGCCGTGCCCATGCCGGCGCCGATGCAGAGCGTGACGAGGGCCGTGTTGAGGTCGCGCCGCTCGAGCTCGTCGAGCACCGTGCCGAGGATCATGGCGCCGGTGGCGCCGAGCGGATGGCCCATGGCGATGGCGCCGCCGTTGACGTTGATCTTCTCGTGATCGATGTCGAAGGCCTGCATGTAGCGCAGCACGACGGAGGCGAACGCCTCGTTGAGCTCGAAGAGGTCGATGTCCTTCAGCGTCATGCCGGCGCGCTTGAGCACCTTCTCGGTCACGGCGATCGGTCCGGTCAGCATGATCCCGGGCTCCGACCCGATATTGGCGAAGGCCTTGATCCGCGCGCGCGGCTTGAGGCCGGCGCGGCGGCCCGCACGCTTGCTGCCGATGAGCACGGCGGCGGCGCCGTCCACGATGCCGGAGGAGTTGCCGGCGTGGTGCACGTGGTTGATGGCCTCGACCTCGGGATGCGCCTGGATGGCGACGGCCCCGAAGCCGCCCATCTCCGCCATCTGCACGAAGGAGGGCGTGAGCGCGGCGAGCGACTGCATCGTCGTCGACGGGCGCATGTGCTCGTCCTTGTCGAGGATGATGAGTCCGTTCACGTCCTTGACCGGCACGATGGAGTTCTTGAACCGGCCCTCCTCCCAGGCCCTGGCTGCGCGCCGCTGGCTCTCCACCGCATAGGCGTCGACGTCGTCGCGCGAAAAGCCGTAGCGGGTCGCGATCAGGTCGGCGGAGACGCCCTGCGGCATGAAATAGGCGGGCAGCGCGATCTGCGGGTCCATCGCCCAGGCGCCGCCGGAGGCGCCGATGCCGACGCGGCTCATCGACTCCACCCCGCCGCCGATCGCCATGTCGTGCTGGCCGGACATGATCTCGGCCGCGGCGAAGTTCACCGCATCGAGGCCCGAGGCGCAGAAGCGCTGGATCTGGACGCCCGGCACGCCGTCGCCGTAGCCCGCGGTCAAGGCCGCCACGCGCGCGATGTCGCCGCCGGCCTCGCCCACCGGATCGACGCAGCCGAGTACGACGTCGTCGACCATGGCGGGGTCGAGGTCGTTGCGCTCCTTGATCGCGCGGAGCGCCGTCGCCGCGAGGCTGAGCGTCGAAACCTCATGCAGCGCGCCGTCGGGCTTGCCGCGCCCGCGCGGCGTGCGCACGTGATCGTAGATATAGGCGTCGGCCATGGTCCTTCTCCTTCGGCATTCTTCTCCCGCTCCCCGCTTGCGGGAGAGCGGCGAGGCGAGGAGCCTTTCCGCAAGCCCGTTCGTGAAAACGCCCCTCGCCGGGTCGCTCGGCGATCCAGCCTCCCCCCGCACCGCGGGGAGAGGCGACGACTACAAGCTTCGTGCGATCAGAACCTTCATAATCTCGTTGGTGCCGGCGTAGATGCGCTGCACGCGGGCATCGCGATACATGCGCGAGATCGGATATTCGTCCATATAGCCATAGCCGCCGAACAATTGCAGGCAGCGGTCGATGATTTTGTTCTGCAGGTCCGTGAGCCAGTACTTGGCCATGGACGCGGTGACCGTATCGAGCGCGCCGGCGAGATGGCGCTCGACGCAGTGGTCGTGGAAGACGCGGCCCACGGTCGCCTCGGTCTTGCATTCGGCGAGCTCGAACTGCGTGTTCTGAAACTCGATGATCGCCTTGCCGAAGGCCTTGCGTTCCTTGACGTAATCGATGGTCAGCCGCAGGGCGCGCTCGATCGCGGCCACGGCGGAGGTCGCGACGATCAGCCGCTCTTGGGGCAGCTCGTTCATGAGCTGGATGAAGCCCTGGCCTTCTTGCGAGCCGAGCAGGTTTTCGGCGGGCAGCGGCACGTCCTCGAAGAAGAGCTCCGATGTGTCGGCCCAGTCCATGCCGAGCTTCTTGAGCTTGCGCCCGCGGCGGAAGCCGGGCGCATCGTCGGTTTCGACCACCATGAGGGAGATGCCCTTGTGGCCGGCCTCGGGGTCGGTCTTGGCCACCACGATGATCAGATTGGCGTGCTGGCCGTTGGTGATGAAGGTCTTGGATCCGTTGAGCACATAGCCGTTGCCGGAGCGCCGCGCCGTCGTCTTCACGCCCTGCAGGTCGGAGCCCGTGCCCGGCTCCGTCATGGCGATGGCGCCGACGAGCTCGCCGGTCGCGAGCCTCGGCAGCCAGCGGCGCTTCTGTTCCTCGGTTCCGTAGCGCAGGATGTAGGGCGCAACGATGCCGGAATGCAGCGGTGCGCCGATCTGTTCGAGGCCGGCGAGCGCGAATTCGCGATTGATGACGGTTTCGTGCGCGAAGGTGCCGCCCGCCCCGCCGTATTCCTCGGGGATGCCGGCGCACAACAGCCCGGCTCGGCCGAGCTTGGTCCACGCCGCGCGGTCCATGATGCCCTGTTCGTGCCACCGCTCGACATCGGGCAGCAATTCGCTCGCAAGGAATCGCCGCACCTGCTCCTGAAGCAGCACGAGCTCCTCGGTCATCCAGGACGGGCGCGGCACGTTGATGACGTCCATGGGCCTCCCTCAGGCCTTGTCGCAATCAGGTCCACGCCGGGTGACGATAGCCGCAACGGCGGCGCCGCGCATCCGCTTCGCACGATCGGCCGGGCCCCCGCATCGCGATTCTTCGGACCCGGCGACGGGGGAGGCGTCCCGTCCCATTGACATCGTGACGGCGATTGACAAGAACGTGCGGTGACTCCTTGCGGGGCGGGTGTTCATGGAATTCGTTCCGGCCCGGCACGATATCGTGCGCTCGATCACTCATCTGTGGCTGATCAAGTGTTGGAGAATGCTGCAGGGCAGCAACAACCGCATTCCCCTCTGGAAGGATCTCGAACTCAAAGACGTCGCGTCTTTGGTCGACAAGCTGATGTTCAGCGACGTCGTGCGCACGGGCGACGACCTCCGCTTCCGCATCCGCTATCAGGGCAGCCGCATCACCGAGCTGTACGGTGCCGATTGCAGAGGCAAGTTCCTTGGCACCGGAGTGCAGCCCGCCCTGCGCGACGCCATGATCCGCACCTATCGCCACACCGTTCACGCCCGCTGCCCCACCTATACGGTGCTCAAGACTTTCGATCGCGACCTCAACGCGGTGAGCTACGAGCGCCTGCTCCTGCCGTTCAGCTTCGACGGGCATCGCGTCTCGCGGATTCTGACGGCGCTCGAAGTGTTGAGCCCCGAGGGCAAGTTCGCCCGCGACGGCATGATGATCGCGCCGCCGGCCGTCGAGCATGTCGTGTGCGCAACGATCCAGACGGTGCCGTCGTGACCGGCGAGGCCCGGCCGCGCATACAGGCGCGGCCGCCCGGAACGGGCGGAGCGCGAAGGCTGTGCTGCGCCGCGCCTCTGCGCGCGCACCAGCCCCGCCGCGCAGGGGGTTGAGCGCCGCGCGAAAGGCGAGCGCGCCATGGGGGCGCCGGCGCACGGCTAGAACGCCTCCGCCGGCAGCTCCATCACGCTCGCCGCGCCGGCCTGGATGCGGGCGAGATGGGCGGCGCTCTCTGGCAGCATGCGCTCCATGAAGAAGCGGCCGGCGACGAGCTTGGCCTTGAGGCGGTCGGCGGCGGCGTCAGCGCCGCTCGCGAGCCTGTCGCGGGCCGCCTTGGCGATCAGCGCCCACATGTAGCCGAGCGCCACCAGGCCGAACAGATGCATGTAATCGGTCGCGCCGGCGCCCGCATTGTCGGGCGCCTTCACGGCGTTCTGCATGAACCACAGGGTCGCCTGCTGCAGATGCGCGAGCGCGCCTTCGAGCGGCGCGACGTAGGGCCTCAGGCCGTCGTCGCCCGCGTGCTGCTTCACGAAGCCGGCGACCTCGTTGAAGAAGGCCGTGACGGCGCGGCCGCCGTCGCGCGGCAGCTTGCGGCCGACGAGATCGAGCGCCTGGATGCCGTTCGTGCCCTCGTAGATCATGGCGATGCGCGCGTCGCGCACGAACTGCTCCATCCCGTTCTCGGTGATGTAGCCGTGCCCGCCGAAGACCTGCTGCGCCATCACCGTGTTGGCGAAGCCCTGGTCCGTCAGCACGCCCTTGATCACCGGCGTCATCAGGCCGAGATGGTCTTCGGCGCTCTGGCGCGTCGTCTCGTCCGCCGTGCGGTGGGCGACGTCGCCCTTGAGCGCAGTCCAGAGCACGAGCGCGCGGGCCGCCTCGTTGAAGGCGCGCACGGTCAACAGCATGCGTCGCACG
This sequence comes from Variibacter sp., assembly GCA_019689555.1. GTDB lineage: Bacteria > Pseudomonadota > Alphaproteobacteria > Rhizobiales > Xanthobacteraceae > JADGHE01. The sequence goes on from JADGHE010000003.1 coordinate 12,653, forward strand.
TCGGGATGCACGATGAGGGGGTCCGCGGTGCGGTCGGGAAATTTCGCGCCCGTGAGGGCGCGCCCCTGCAGGCGCTCCTTGGCGTAGGCGGCGGCGTTCTGGTAGGCGACTTCCGACAGAGCGAGCCCCTGAACGCCGACGCCGAGGCGGGCCTCGTTCATCATCACGAACATGGCGGCAAGCCCGCGGTTCGCCTCGCCGACGAGCCAGCCCGTGGCCCCGTCGTAGTTCATCACGCAGGTCGCGTTGCCGTGGATGCCCATCTTCTCTTCGATGGAGCCGCAGGAGACGCCGTTCGCGCCGCCGAGCGTGCCGTCCGGGTTGACGAGCCGCTTCGGCACGACGAACAGCGAAAGCCCGCGCGTGCCTTCCGGCGCGCCCTCGATGCGTGCGAGCACCAGGTGGACGATGTTTTCGGCAAGGTCGTGCTCGCCGGCAGAGATGAAGATCTTCGTGCCCGTGATCCGGTAGGTGCCGTCCGGCTGCGGCACGGCCTTCGTGCGCAGGAGGCCGAGATCGGTGCCGCAGTGCGGTTCGGTGAGGTTCATCGTGCCGGTCCAATGGCCGGCGATCATCTTGGGCAGGAACTTCGCCTTCAGCTCCGGCGAGGCGTGGGCGACGAGCGCGGCGATCGCGCCGAAGGTGAGGCCCGGATACATGGCGAAGGCCATGTTGGCCGAGCAGAGAAATTCGTTCATCACGACGGTGAGCGTGTGGGGCAGCGCCTGGCCGCCGAACTCCGCCGGCGCCGATAGGCCCATCCAGCCGCCCTCGCGATATTGCGCGAACGCCTCCTTGAAGCCGGGCGGCGTCGTCACCCTGCCGTCGTCGTGGCGCACGCAGCCGTGCGCGTCGCCCACGCGATTGAGCGGCTGCACCACCTCCTCGCAGAATCGCGCGGCCTCGCGGAGAATCGCGGCGATGACGTCGGGCGGCGCCTCCGCGAAGCCCGGCAGATTGCTGTAGCGCTCGATCTGAAACACGTCCGTGAGGAGGAACAGCACGTCCTCGACGGGCGCCCTGTAGGTCGGCATCGCTTCCCTCCCGTGGTGATCGTCCTCGGGCGCGCCAAGGCCGCGCCGGCCATGCGGAACACGCCTTCGCCGCGCGGGCAGGCCGGATCCGCCCGGCCGACGGGCCGCGAAGGCCGGCAGAAGGCCTCTGCGATCATGCCGTCTCCCCCGTGCGCGCGCGGTTTGCGAGCGTGGCTTCGATCATCTTGCGGGCATGCGCGAGCTCGGCGATCGCGCTGTCGATCTCGGCCCGCTGGCGCTCGAGCCGGGCGATCCGCTCGCCGAACTTCTCGTAGGCGACACGGAGCTGGGTCAGCTGTCGGTCGCCGAGATCGTAGAGGTCAAGCATCTCGCGGATTTCGTCGAGCGAAAAGCCGACGCGCTTGCCCATGAGCACGTATTTCAGGCGTGCGCGGTCACGCCGGCTGTAGATGCGCTCCTGCCCCCGGCGCTGCGGACTGAGAAGCCCTTTTTCCTCATAGAAGCGCAGCGTGCGCGCGCTGACGCCGAACTCGCGCACGAGATCGCGGATCGTGAACGCGGTGGCGCGGTCGCGCCCCGGCGCGGCCAGGCGCGCGGCAGGGGTCGCGCCCGGCGCCTTCTCTTCGCCTTCCGTGCCTTCCGCCTCGCTGCGCACGGCGCGCTCCCGGCTGGTCGATCACCGGGAGGTTATGCGCAGTTGACGTAAACGTCAACTAGTCGGCGGCGCGCGCGGCGAAACGCGCCGGGCTCGGGCTGAGGCCCGCGCGGGGGCGGCCGGGTGCTCTGCGCGCACCCCGAGGCGGCGCTCGGAGCGAAACGCGTCGCTCGGAGCGGGCGTGCTTCTTTTGATTGTGCTGTGGACGCAGGTCGCGGCCGAGACGGCGCTCGGCGCGGGGCGCGCTGTGCGCGGGTGGATGGTCGGCGCGGGATGCGCGAGCCATCGCGGTCTGCGGCGCAGCGTCCGGCTCCGCTCCGGGGCGCAGGCCCGCAGGCTGCGCCGCGCGGCGCGGCGGCTCGCTTCAGGTCGAGGCCGGCTCAGCCGTAGAGAAAATCGAGCACGGCGATCTCGCGCATCACGCGCTCGGGGCCGCTGTGGATCTCGGCATTTCTGCGCTCCTCCTCGGTGCGCCGCTCGGGCTGGATGTAGGCGCCGAGCGCGCGCCCGCGGGCGACGATGCGGCGGCCGATGCCGATGCGCGCGTGCTCGAATTCTTTGAGCGCGGCAGGCACGTCCTCGTTGCGGGCGAGGGCGTCGGCGAGCGCCATCGTGTCTTCGGCCGCCTTGGCGACGCCGGCCGCGACATGCGGTCGCGCCACGAAGGCCGCGTCGCCGACAATGGCCACGCGGCCGAAGGCCATGCGCGGCGTCTCGAAGTCGTAGATCGTCTGCAGGAACGGGTGCCGGGCGAGCGCGATCACCTCCTGGAACTGCGGCGCGAGCAGCCGGCGCGCATCCGCACGCATCTCCTCGATCACCGAGGCGCGGATCAGCGGCGGCGGAATCGAGCCCACATGCGTCTGCCCGCTCTCGTCGGTCAACAGGTCCTTGAGCTTGGTGCTCTCCTCAGCCGGCCGGTACCACACCCAGTTGTAGCGCCGGTGCCCCGGCCGCAGGTCGTCGTTCGGTCCCGCCACGGGGTAGCCGAGAAGCTGCTCGCCCGGCGGCAGGCCGAAGGCCATGCACAGATAGATGTCGCGGTGCGTCGCCGGCGAGATCGCCGCCTCGTCGACGAGCGCCCGCCAGGCCACATAGCCCGCATAAACCGGCCCGAAGTCAGGAAGGAACTGCCCGCGCACGGTGGAGCGCAGCCCGTCGGCGCCGACGAGCAGGTCCGCCCGTTCCGGCGGGCCCTCGGCGAAGTGCGCCGTCACCGCGGTGTCGTCCTGCTCCACATGCACGAAGCGCCGGCCCCGGTGGTAGTGCGCGGGGGAGAAGGCGCTGCGCAGAAGCCGATAGACCCGCTCCCACGCCGTGTGGGTCTGCGGGCACTCCGTCTCGCCGATCAGCCGGCCCTCGCGGTCGAAGGTGCGGCGCGGCACCGTGTTGACCCCGAGATTGGGGCCGAAGTCGATTCCCAGCCGCTTGAACGCGGCGCCGATTTCCGGCTGCGCGACGATGCCGGCGCCCCGGTCGGCGAGCTCGCCTTCGACTCGCTCGTAAACGTCCACCTCCCAGCCCTGCTGCTGCAGCAGCAGCGCCGTGAACAGCCCGCTCATCGATCCGCCAATGACCAGAGCGCGCTTCCTGCTTCCTTTTTCCGATCGGCTCACTCGCAGTTCCCTCCGCGAACTTGGCTGGGTATATTGCCGGGCATGCCTTCAGGAGGAATGCCATGGCGTTATCAATGTCAGAAAAGCAAGCGGTCAAGTCTGACAAGAGCGGATGGCCGCCGGAAATCCAGGCCGAGTTCGAGCGCGAGGCCAAGAACCCCAATCCGTGCGTCGGCAGCGTTCTGCTGTCGGAGGACAAGCGCTGCCGGGTCTGGACGATCAGGCTGAAGCCCGGCGAGCGCATCGGCTTTCACCGCCACGTGCTCGACTACTTCTGGACGGCGATAACGCCCTGCCGCGGGCGGCAACACCTCATGGACGGCTCGACGGTGGAGTACACCTATGCGGCCGGCGAGACCCGGCACGAGACCTACGGGCCGGGGGAATACAAGGTGCACGATCTCGAGAATATCGGCGACACCGAGATGGTGTTCATGACCGTCGAGTTCCTCGACAGCGCCAACAAGCCGATGCCGCTCCCGAGCGAGGTGCGGCGCGCGGCGGCGTGAACCGGCGAGGCCCCTCCTTCGCCCGGCGAGCGGCGGTCCGGCGCGCTTTCTTTCCTCGCGCCGACGCAGAGCGCCGCTTGCCTTTCTGCCCTGAAATGGTTTAGCCAGGGCCCGGCCAGTTCAGACGCTGGCTGACCGGCACGGGGGGCCGGGGCCTCGCCCGCCCCCGCGCAGGGAGTCCGCCTGCCGGTTCTCGCCGGCGCCACAGGCGGGAATTCGGCCTAAAGAGGGGACTGTAAGCATGAGCGTCATGCCGGATGCGGGGGCGCGTGCGGTGGAGCCTCCGGCGAGAGCGCAAATCGTATGCGCCGCTCTGTGCGCCGCGGCGCCGCTGAGCCGCTAGGCGACAGGATCGCGGGGGGCGCATTTCATGACGATGGATCTTTTCGTCAACGCCATCATCGCCGGGATTCTGCTCGGCGGGTTCTACGTCGCGGTGACCGTGGGGATTTCGATCGCGTTCGGCATTCTCGACATCGCCAACATCGCGCATCCCGCGTTCATCATTCTCGGCTCCTACATCGCCTACATCGTCAACTCTCGTTTCGGCGTCGATCCGGTGCTGGTGGCGGTGCTGATGCTGCCGGTGTTCTACGGCCTCGGCGCCCTCGTCTACGAGGTCTACTATCACGCCTTCGAGCGGCGCGGGCAGGACGCTTTGGCGGGCCTGTCCTTCTTCTTCGGCCTTCTCTTCATCACCGAGGTCGCCCTGATCCTGGTCTTCGGGGTCGACTACCGCTACGTCGAGGCGAGCTATATCGGCCCGACGATCCGCTTCGGCTTCGTCGATCTGCCGCTGCGCATGCTCATCCCCTGCGTCATCTCGCTGCTGTTGATCGTCGGGCTGCAGCTCTATCTCTCGCGAACCTTCATCGGCCGAGCGATCATGGCGGTCTCGCAGGATCAGCAGGCGCTGCGGCTGTTGGCGGCGGACCCGGTCCGCATCAAGCGCGTCGCCTTTGCGATCTCCATCGCGACCACGGCGCTCGCCGGCGCGTTCCTGATCATCATCCAGCCGGTCGAGCCCTCCGTCGGGCGCGAATATATCGGCCGTGTCTTTGCGATCTGCGTGCTCGGCGGCCTCGGCAGCCTGCCCGGCACGGTCATCGGCGCGATGCTGCTCGGCATCGTCGAGAGCCTGACGGCGACCTTCTACGGTCCGTCATGGGCGCCGGCGGTCGCATTCGGCTTTCTGCTGCTCACGCTGGCGTTTCGGCCGGCTGGCATTCTGGGGCGCTGACCGTGCGGCAATCGACCTTCATCCTCGGCGCCGTCGTTCTCGCCATCGCGCTCTTCTTCGCGCCGCGCGTGCTCGAGAACGACTACATCTTCTTCGCCGGCTACGTCGTCCTCCAATACATCGTGCTGGCGACGGCGTGGAACATCCTGGGCGGCTACTGCGGCTACGTGAACTTCGGCAGCGCGGCCTTCTTTGCGCTCGGCGCCTATACGGCGGTCGCGATCCACAAGTTCTCGCCCATGCCGATGCCGCTCCTCATCGTGGCGGGCGGGATCATCTCCGGCCTCGTGGGCCTCGGCATGGGCTATCTCACGCTGCGGCTGCGCGGCGTCTTCTTCGCGATCGCCTCGCTCGCGATGGCGGTCGTGATGCAGACCCTGGTCATCAACTGGGACTATGTCGGCGGCTCGCGCGGCGCCTACATCATCCGGCCGCAGCAGGTCGAGATCTTCTCGTACCAGCTCCCCTACATCCAGTACCTGTTCGCCTGGATGCTCTTTCTGGCGGTCGCTTCGCTGGTCATCGCCCGCACCATTGAGCGGTCGAAGCTCGGCTACGGCTTCGCCACCATCCGGGATGACGAGCAGGCGGCGGAAGCCTGCGGGGTGCCGACCTTGCGGCTCAAGCTCATCGCCACGACGATGAGCGGGGCGCTGATGGGCATGGCCGGCGCCCCCTTCCCCTACTATATCGGCTATCTTGAGCCCGCGTCCGCCTTCAGCCTGACCTACGCCGTCAACTCGATCGCCATGCCGATGATCGGCGGAACCACGAGTTGGGTCGGCCCGCTGATCGGGGCGGTGCTGCTCGGAACCGTGCAGCAGGTCGCGACCGTCACCATCTCGTCGGCCGTCAACCTGCTGCTGGTCGGCATACTGCTGGTCGTTTTCGTCATCATCGCGCCGAACGGCATCATGGGCGCCGTGCAGGCGTGGCAGCGCAAGCGGAGGAAGGCATGACCGCCCCGCTGCTCGAAATCCAGGGCCTCGGCAAGCGCTTCGGCGGCTTTGTCGCGCTCGACAACATCAACCTCTCGGTGGCGCCGCAGGAGCGGGTCGGCCTGATCGGCCCGAACGGCTCCGGCAAGTCGACCCTCGTCAACTGCATCTGCGGCACCTTGCGCAACGAGACCGGCACGGTGCGGTTCGAAGGCAAGGCCATGGACGGCCTCCTCGCCCACGAACGCACCCGGCTCGGCATGGCGCGCTCGTTCCAGCTTCCGCGTCCGTTCAAGACGCTCACGGTCGCCGAGAACCTGCGCGTGCCGCTGCTCTATACGGTCGATGCCCGCTCCGGCTCGAAGCTCTCGCAGCGGGAGCTCGACGAGCGGTGCATGGAGCTTCTGGCGCTTGTCGGCCTCGCCGACAAGGCGTGGCAGTATCCCGGCGATCTGACCCAGGTGGAGATGCGCAAGCTCGAGCTCGCGCGCGCCATGGCGGCCGAGCCGAAGCTCCTCATCGCCGACGAGTCGATGGCGGGCCTGTCGCACTCGGAGGTCGACGACATCCTCGCGCTCCTCGTTCGGCTCAACGAGCGGGGCATCACGATCATCATGATCGAGCACATCATGCGCGCCGTCATGACGTTCTCGCAGCGGGTCATCGTGCTGGTCTCGGGCAAGAAGATCGCCGACGGCCTGCCGGAGGACGTGATCCGCGATCCAGAAGTGGTGGGGGCCTATCTTGGCCAGTAGCATCACGATCAAGAACATCGACGCCGGCTATGGGGCCGTGCGCGTGCTCGAAAACGTCTCCGTCGAGGTGAAGAGCGGCGAGACCGTGGCGCTGCTCGGCACCAACGGCAACGGCAAGTCCACGCTCATGAAGTGCATCATGGGCATCGTGCGGCCGAGTTCGGGCTCCATCGTCGCTGAGATCGACGGCGTGAAGCACGAGCTTATCGGCAAGACCACCGAAGAGATTGTCGATCTCGGCATCGCTCTCGTGCCGGAGGGCCGGCGCCTGTTCCCCCGGCTCACGGTGGAGGAGAACCTGCTGCTCGGTGCCTTCCGGCCGACCGCGCGCGCGCAGATGCAGCGCAATCTCGAGTTCTGCTTCGAGACCTTCCCCCGTCTGCGCGAGCGCGCCAAGCAGCTCGCGGGCTCGATGAGCGGCGGCGAGCAGCAGATGCTGGCGCTCGCGCGCGCCCTCATGCTCGCGCCGAAGATCCTGCTGGTCGACGAGCCCTCGGTCGGGCTTGCCCCGATCCTGGTCAGCCGCACCATCGACGCCATCAAGCAGCTCAAGGAGAGCTTCGGCCTCACCGTGCTGATGGCGGAGCAGAACTTCACGCAGGCGATCCGCATCGCCAACCGCGGCTACGTCATCGTTCACGGCAAGATCGAGTTCGAGGGCGGCTCCCCCGAGGAGCTCAACAACAACGACCTGATCCGCAAATTCTACATGGGCATGTGAGGGCCCCCGCGCTCCCTGACGGAGGCGGGGACCCGCGCGGCCCCTGCCGCTTGTCCTGCGGAGCCCCCGGCGTGGCGGCGCCGCGGCGCGGGCGCGAAGGAGCCGCTGCGGCCTCGAGGGCGGCGGCCTGCCGCCCTTGACCGACTCTCGCGGAGCGTCCATGAAAACCCCCGACCGCCGGGGGGCGGCTTTCGTCCGAGACAAGCGCGAGACGAGTGATGGAAAAGTTCACCGTACTTGAAGGCGTGGCCGCGCCGCTCAGAATGATCAATGTCGATACCGACATGATCATCCCCAAGAACTACCTGAAGACCATCAAGCGCACCGGGCTGGGCAAGGGTCTGTTCGCGGAGAAGCGTTTTCGCGAAGACGGCAGCGAAGATCCCGATTTCGTGCTCAACAAGCCGGCCTACCGCAACGCCAAGATCCTCATCGCCGGCGACAATTTCGGCTGCGGCTCGAGCCGCGAGCACGCGCCCTGGGCGCTGCTCGACTTCGGCATCCGCTGCGTGATCTCGACCTCGTTCGGCGACATTTTCTACAACAACTGCTTCAAGAACGGCATTCTGCCGATCCGCGTGTCGCCCGAGGAGCTCGAGAAGCTGTTCGACGACGCCGAGCGGGGCGCGAACGCGACGCTGACGATCGATCTCGAGAAGCAGGAAATCCGCGGGCCGGACGGCGGCGTCATCAAGTTCGACATCGACCCGCACCGCAAGCACTGTCTGCTCAACGGCCTCGACGACATCGGGCTCACGATGGTCAAGGCCGACAAGATCGAGAGCTACGAGAAGCGGGTCAAGGCGGCGCGGCCCTGGCTGTAGGGCGGCCCTCACGTCCCTCCGGCGGCAGTGAGTGGCGCCGGCCGCGCGCCGAGCACCCGCACGAGGTCCGCGGGCGCAAGCTCGATCTGCAGGCCACGCCGGCCGCCATTGACGATCACGGTCGCAAACGCGAGCGCGGCCGCGTCCACGAAGGTCGGCACGCGCCGCCGCTGCCCGAAGGGCGAGATGCCGCCGACGCGATAGCCGGTCAGGCGCTCGGCCTCCGCGGGGGCAAGCATGGCGGCATCCTTCGCGCCGGCCGCGGCCGCGAGGCGCTTCAGGCTCAGCTCCCGGTCGGACGGCACGAGGGCGCAGACCGCCGTCGCCCCGGCCCTCGCCATCAGCGTCTTGAGCAGCCGCGCGGGCTCGACGCCGAGTGCCGCGGCCGCCTGCAGGCCGATGCGCGCGGCGCCGGGGTCGTAATCGTATTCGTGCAGAGTGAAGACGACGCCGGCCGTGCGCAGCGCCGCGGTTGCGGGCGTGGCCTTGGCCATCAGGCGCCCGGCGCCTTCGTTCTGCCGCGCCCGGCGGCGGAGCCGAGGATTTCGGCCCGGTGCTCGTCGAGCGCGGGCGGAGGACGCTGCGGGCGCGGGGCCTCGCCGTCCACCAGGAACCCGCCGCGCACGACCCTGACGGGGCGATCGACGCCCGGCACGCGGTCGAAGGTGATGGTCATCCCGCGCTCGACGATCTGCGGCTCCGCCAGCACCTGCGGCACGGTCAGCACCCGGCCGGCGGGAACGCCTGCCCGGTTCAGCCGCTCCTCCCATTCCGCCGCCGAGGCGGCGGCGAGCGCCTCCTCGATCAGGGCGTTGAGGGCGTAGCGGTTGACTTTGCGCGATTCGCGCTCGGCGAAGCGCGGATCCTCGGCGAGCTCCGGCCGGCCGATCAGGCGGCAGAGCGCGACGAACTGCTCCTGCTTGTTCGCCGCGATGTTGAGAAGTCCGTCGCCGGTGCGGAATGTGCCGGAGGGGGCGGCGGTGAAGTTCTCGTTGCCCATCGGCCGCGGCTCGACGCCCCCGGTCAGATAGTTCGAGACCGGCCAGCCCAGCGCGCTCAGCGTGCTTTCGAGCATGGAGACGTCGAGAAAGGCGCCCTCCCCGGTGCGCATGCGCCGCAGCAGCGCCGCCACGATCGCGAAGGCGCCGAACAGCCCGCCGAGCGTGTCGCAGACCGGATAGCCGACGCGCAGGGGCGCGGTCTCGGGCGTGCCGGTGATGCTCATGACCCCCGAGAGGCCCTGGATGATCTGGTCGTAGGCCGGCTTGTCCCGCCACGGCCCGGTCTGGCCGAAGCCCGAGATCGCGCAATAGACGAGGTCGCGGCGCACGGCCCGCAGCCTCTCGTAGCCGAGGCCGAGCCGCTCCATCACCCCCGGGCGGAAGTTCTCGACCAGGGCGTCGCTCGTCGCGACGAGGTCGAGAAAGCGCGCGCGGTCCTCCTCGCGCTTGAGGTCGAGCGCGACGGAGCGCTTGCCAGCGTTCTGGGCCAGGAACGACACGCCCATATTCGCGCGGTTGAGCTCGGGCGCGGCGCCGAGCTGCCGCGCGAGGTCGCCGCCGCCCGGCGCCTCGACCTTGATCACGTCGGCGCCCAAGAGCGCGAGCTGGTAGCCGCAATAGGGCCCGGCCAGCACATTCGTGAGATCGAGAACGCGGATTCCGGAGAGCAGCGCCGTCACAGTGCCTCACCTCGCGAACGACCGGGACCCCTTTTCACCATGCACAGCCCTCGTCCGACGCAAAGCCCTCCTCAGGCCTCGCCGGGCTGCGCGGCGTCGCGCAGACGGCGCGCGGCGTAGAGTGCATAAAGCCGCGGCCCGACGAGACCGACCACGGCGAGCGCGAGCAGCGTCGCCGACAAGGGCTGCCTGAAGAACACCGTCCAGTCGCCGTCGGAGATCGTCATCGCCTGACGGAAGTTCTGCTCCGCGAGCGGCCCGAGGATCATGCCGATGATCACCGGCGCCGTGGGAAAATCGAACCGCCGCATCAGAAAACCCACCGCGCCCAGCAGGTAGAGCAGGATCAGGTCGACCGGCGAATTGGAGATACCGTAGGTCCCGATCGTGGCGAACACGAGAATGCCGGCATAGAGCAGCGGCGCGGGAATTTTCAGCACCCGCACCCAGATGCCGACCATCGGCAGGTTGAGCACGAGCAGCATGATATTCGCGATGTACAGGCTCGCGATCAGGCCCCACACCAGCGCCGGCTGGTTCTGCAGCAGCAGCGGCCCGGGGTTGATGCCGTAGCTCTGGAAGGCGGAAAGCATGATCGCGGCAGTGGCCGAGGTCGGCAGGCCGAGGGTCAGCATCGGCACCAGCACGCCCGCGGCCGAGGCATTGTTGGCGGCCTCGGGCCCGGCGACGCCTTCGATCGCGCCGACGGTGCCGAACTCCTCGGGCTTCTTGGAGAGCCGCTTCTCGATCCAGTAGGAGAGAAAGGTCGGGATTTCCGCCCCGCCCGCCGGCAGCGCGCCGATGGGAAAGCCGAGCGCCGCCCCGCGCAGCCACGGCTTCCACGAGCGCGACCACTCTTCGCGCGTCATGTAGAGCGAGCCGCGGAGCGGCACGATCTCGTCCTTGCCGGCGTGGCGGCGCGCCGCGACGTAGAGGGTCTCGCCGACCGCGAACAGGCCGACCGCCACGACGATCACGTTGACGCCGTCGAGCAGTTCCGGGATGCCGAGCGTGAAGCGCGCCTGCCCCGTCTGCAGGTCGACGCCGATCATGCCGAGATAGAAGCCGAAGAAGAGGCTCGTGAGCCCGCGCACGGCCGAGGAGCCGAGAACGGCGGAAACCGTCGCGAACGCCATGACCATTAGCGAGAAATATTCGGCCGGCCCGAACTTGAGCGCGAAGCTCACGACCACCGGGGCGAGGAAGGTGATCCCGATCGTGCCGATGGTGCCGGCGACGAACGAGCCGATGGCGGAGGTGGCGAGCGCGGCGCCCGCGCGGCCCGAGCGCGCCATGCGGTTGCCCTCGAGCGCGGTGACGATGGTGGCGCTCTCGCCCGGCGTGTTGAGCAGGATCGAGGTCGTCGAGCCGCCGTACATCGCGCCGTAATAGATGCCGGCGAACAGGATGAAGGCCGCCGTCGGCTCCACCTTGAAGGTGATGGGCAGGAGGAGGGCGATGGTCAAAGCCGGGCCGAGGCCCGGGAGCACGCCGATCGCCGTCCCCAGCGTGGTGCCGACCAGGCACCACAAGAGGTGCGCCGGGGTGAGCGCGATGGCGAAGCCGTTCGCCAGTTGCGACAAGGTCTCCATGGTTATCTGCGTCTAACCGCCGAGCAGCCGCTCGACGAGGCCGGCGCCGATGTTGACGCCCAGCGCCTTGGCGAAACCGAAATAGGCCACCAGCGCCACCGCGGAGCCGATCGCCCCGTCGCGCAGGGGCGTGCGGCTGCCGAAGCCGCGCGCCACCAGCACGAACATCACCGTGGACGCCGCCGTGAAGCCGAGCCAGCCGATGAGCGCGACATTGGCGAGGAGCCCGGCGACCACGAAGGCGAGCGCCCGCCGGTCGAGCGCAACCTCCCTCTCCTCGGCCGCCTGCCAGCCGCCGCGCGCCGCCTGCGCCACCAGCAGCAGCGCGAGCACGGCGAGGCCGCCGGCCGTGGCGTAGGGAAAGACCGACGGTCCGATCTTCGCATAGAGCGGCGAGACGGGAATTTCCCACGCCTGCCAGAGCACCAGCCCCGCAAAGGCGAGCGCCCCGAGCCCGATCGCCGTCTCGGGAAGGGCCGGCGCGCGCTCACGCCCACGCATCAATCGCAGTCCCTCGCTGGTTCGGATCGACCTAAGCGGCACGAACGCGATCGCGCCGTCAGCTCGCGAGGCCGAGGTCTTTCAGCACGCTGGTGACGCGCTCGTTCTCGTTTTCGATGAACTTGGCATAGGCGTCGCCCGTGAGCAGGATCGGCGTCCAGTCGCGCTTCCTCAGCTCCTCCTTCCAGGCGTTGCTGTTCGCCATCTTCTCGATGAGGGCGATGAGCGACTCGCGCTGGGCCGCGCTGATGCCGGGCGGGGCGAACACGCCGCGCCAGTTGAACAGCTCGACGTCGATCCCTTCCTCCTTGAGGGTCGGCACGTCGATATCGGGCTGGCGCTCGCCGGCGGAGATCGCGAGCGCCCGCAGCTTGCCGGCCTTGATCTGCTCGCCGAACTCGCCGAAGCCGGAAATGCCGGCGGTGACATGGCCGCCCAGGATGGCGGCGAGCGCGGGGCCGCCGCCCGCATAGGCGACATAGGTGAGGTCCCTCGGCGCGACCCCGAGCGCCTTGCCGATCATGCCGAGCAGGATGTGGTCGGTGCCGCCGGCCGAGCCGCCCGCGACCGACACCTTCTTGGGGTCCGTCTTCAGCGCGGCGGCGAAGTCCTTCGCCGTCTTCAACGGCGAATCGGCGGGCACGACCAGCACCTCGAATTCGCCGGTCAGCCGGGCGATCGGAACCGTCTGGGTGATCTTGACCGGGGATTTGTTGGCGATCAGCGCGCCGACCATGACGAGCCCGCCCACCATCAGCGCATTGGGGCGACCCCGCCACTGGTTGATGAACTGCGGCAGGCCCACCGCGCCGCCGGCGCCCGGGACGTTCGTGATCTGCGCGCTGCCAATCAGCTTCTCGGCCTTGAGCACCTGCTCCATGGTGCGCGCGGTCTGGTCCCAGCCGCCGCCCGGCGCCGCCGGAACGAAAATCTGCAGCTGGTCGACCATCTGCGCGGCCGCCCGCTCGGGCCTGCCGAGCAGCAAAGACAGGCCGCCCAGGGCGACGGAGGCCTTCAACAGATCGCGCTTCGTGAGCATTCCAGTTTCTCCTCAGCTTCGCTCGGCGCGGGGCCGGCGCCGCCGTTCGGGGCGCGCCGGACCCGCCGATTCGAGCCGCCAGATCTTCGGGCGACGGTTGCACCGCGCGGCCCGCGGGTCAACCGGAACGGGGCCTTTCGGGCCGGCCCTTGCGGCGCGAACGGCGCGGGGCGGGCGCTTCTTCGGGGGCGCTCGGGAGCAGGGGACGAGCATTGATCGAAGTCAATGCTCCGGTCGACCGGACGTGAGATAATGAGCTTTCGATGAGGGAGGACGTCTCATGAAGGCAGCCGATGTGATGGTCCGGGACGTCGTCACCATCCGGCCCGATTCGGGCGTGCAGGACGCCGCGAGGCTGCTGCTGGAAAACCGCATCAGCGGCCTTCCCGTCGTCGACGACGAGGGCCGCCTCGTCGGCATCGTCTCGGAAGGGGATCTGATGCGCCGCCCCGAGGCCGGCACCGAGCCCCGCCATTCCTGGTGGCTCGAGCTGGTCACGCCCAACGAGGCGCTGGCGCGCGAATTCACGAAGACGCATGCCCGCAAGGTGGCGGACGTCATGACGCGGGCCGTCATCACCGCCGCGCCGGAGACGCCGCTCGGCGAGATCGCCCGCCTGCTCGAGAAGCATCGCATCAAGCGCGTGCCCGTCGTGCAGGACGGCCGGGTCGTCGGCATCGTCAGCCGCGCCAACCTGCTCCAGGCGCTCGCCTCCTTCGCCGAGGCGCCGAGCGCGACGGCGGTGGAGGACAGCGCGCTGCGCGAGGCCGTGCTGTCCCGCCTCGAGGCGCAGCCCTGGGCGCGGCTCGCGCTCGTCAATGTGATCGTTCGCGCCGGCACGGTCGATCTTTGGGGCATCGTCGGTTCTCAAGCGGAGCGCACGGCCCTGCGCGTCGCCGCGGAGGGCACGCCGGGCGTGCGGGCCGTGAACGACAATCTGATCGTGCGGCCGCTGGCGGCGGGAACGTGAGACGGGCCGCCTGAGTTGTCGAAAGACACGCCGCGCGGCGCCGTGCAACCGCTCCGCGTGTCGCACACGGATCGTGTCGCTCGAGGATTGGGAAGAGGCCCTGCATGGTCACAGCCAAGCTTCGCCACGGTGCCTGGGTCGTCGTTTGCAGCGGCGGCAAGGCGCTGTTTCTGGAGAACAAGGGGGACGAGAAGTTCCCCAATCTGCAGACCCGCAACGTCCATCAGCACGCGAACGCGCTGACCCACGAGCAGGGCGCCGACGCGCCGGGCCGCGTCTTCGCGTCCGTCGGCACGAACCGCAGCGCGGTGGAACAGACGGACTGGCACGAGGAAAGCGAGCGCGCGTTTCTCCGCGGGATCGCCCGGCACATCAACGAGGCGGTCGCCGCCGGCCTCGCGAAGTCGATCTTTCTCGTCGCCCCGCCGCGCGCCCTGGGGATTTTGCGGGACGAGCTCTCGCGGCCGGCCCGCGAAGCCCTCGAGGCGGAGCTGGACCGCGACTTCACCAACCTCCCCAACTACGAGATCGAAAAGCGGCTCGTCGAGGCCATCACCAAGCCCTGACGCGCCGGGTGCGAGGACGCAAATGCTGGCCAAGGACGTGATGACCCGCCACGTGATTTCCGTCGAGCCCGACGCCTCCGTCATGCAGGCCGTGCGGCTGATGCTGCAACACCGGATCAGCGGTCTGCCGGTCATGACGGCCGAGGGCGAGCTCGTCGGCATTGTGAGCGAGGGCGACCTCCTGCGGCGGGTCGAGCTCGGCACCCAGCGGCGGCGGCCGCGCTGGCTCGAATTCTTGATCGGGCCCGGCCGCATGGCGGCCGAGTACGTGCAGGCGCGGGGACGCAAAGTCCGCGACGTCATGACCACGACGGTCTACACCGCGGACGAGGACACCCCGCTCGACGCCGTGGTGCAGCTCATGGAAAAGCACCGCATCAAGCGGCTGCCGGTCATGCGCGGCAGCACGGTGGTGGGGTTGATCACGCGCGCGAACCTGCTGCACGCGCTCGCCAATCTCGCGCGGGAGGCGCGCCCCTCCGCGGCGAGCGACCAGGCCATTCGGGATCGCCTGCTGGCGGAGCTCGACAAGCAGCCTTGGGCGCCCGTCAACCTCATCGACATCGTGGTGCGCGACGGCGTCGTCGAGCTGTGGGGCGTCATCACCGACGAGCGCCAGCGCGAGGCGCTCATCGTCGCCGCCGAGAGCACCGACGGGGTTCAGGGCGTCGAGGACCACCTCGCCTGGGTCGAGCCGACCTCGGGGCTCGTGATCGAGCCGGAGGCGACCGGCGCAAAGGCCTGAGACCCATCGCCGGCCGCTGAACGCGGAACGTGCCTGGCGCGAGCCCGCGATCATTGACAGAGGTCAATGAGCCTCCGCCATCCATGCTCCATAGGAAGTGGGCGCAAGCCGGAGGGGGCAGATTGCAGTCGACGGAGGAGGTGTCCATGAATTTGAAATCGCTGATCCCCATCGGACGCGAGCGCGGCATGGCTCGGCCCGAATGGAGCCCCTTTGTCAATCTTCAGCGCGAGATTGACCGCATCTTCGAGGAGTTCGCCCGCGGCCTCCCCAGCCTCGGCTCGTCCGATCTCATGCCCCGCATGGACGTCACCGAGTCTGACGGTGAAATCGAGATCACGGCCGAGCTGCCGGGACTCGAGGAGAAGGACGTCGAGATCACCGTCTCCGACAACGTCCTGACGGTGCGCGGCGAGAAGAAGGCCGAGGCGGAAGAGAAGAAAAAGGACTACCGGCTGGTCGAACGCAGCTACGGTTCGTTCTCCCGCTCGGTGGAACTGCCGTCCGGCGTCGATCCGGACCGCATCAAGGCGACGATGACGAAGGGCGTGCTCAAGATCACGGTGCCGAAGCCTGCGCCGTCGCACCAGAAGAAGATCGAGGTCAAGGCCGCGGCCTGATCGGGCGTGGGCCGAGGAGCGCGCCCCGCGGCCCTCGGCGCGGGACGCGCTTCTTGTTTCTTTCCGGGTTTTCTGCGCCTCTTGGTTCTTCCGGGCCCGAACCGGCCGCGGGGGGTGCCCGCCCCGCGCGCGGAGAAGGCGAGGCGCACCGCGCAAGCAGCTTGAGCGATCCGAGAGCGGCGGCTAAAGCCGAGCCCGCATTTCAAGAAGGCCGCTCTGGCGCGGCGTCGATCCGGATCCTCATGCCCGACAATCGGCTCCAAATGCAGTCTCCCGCCTACCGTCTGGCGGTCCTCGACACGGACTTCCTGCTCGGCGATTCGATGCGGGGGGTCCGCTTCCTCCTGGAATACGCCAAGGCCGAGGAGGCCCTGCGCGCCTGGGGAATTGTCTCGACCGTCGTGGTGTTTGGCAGTGCCCGGGCGGTGCCGGGCGGCGAGGATTCGCCGCCGGTGCCGCCGGAAGCGGCGTCGCGCCCGGCCGGGCGGGCCGGCCGTTGGTACGACGAGGCGCGCCGCTTCGCCCGCATCGTCTCCGAGCGCGGCGGCGCGCTCACGGCGCAGAACGGGCTGCGCCACAACGTCATCGCCACCGGCGGCGGCCCCGGCATCATGGAGGCCGCCAATCGCGGCGCCTACGAGGTCGGCGCCCCCTCGATCGGCTTCAACATCTCGCTCCCCCGCGAGCAGGAGCCGAATCCCTATTCCACGCCGGAGCTGACGTTCCAGTTTCACTACTTCGCCATGCGCAAGATGCACCTGGCGATGCGCGCCCGCGCCCTGGTGGTCTTTCCGGGCGGATTCGGCACGCTCGACGAATTGTTCGAGGTGCTGACCCTCGTGCAGACCCGCAAGGCGCCGGCGATTCCGATCCTGTGCTTCGACCGCGACTACTGGACCCGCATCATCGATTTCGAGGCGCTGGTGGCGGAGGGAATGGTCGCGCGCGAGGACCTCGGTCTTTTCACTTACGTCGAAGACGCGGAAGAAGCCTGGGAGTACCTCGTTGCCCACGGGCTCTACGTCCCGCCGCAGGCGGCAGGGTAGACGGGGGAGAGATCAAGTCAGATTGAAAGATGTCCCGCGCGCGGCGCACCGCGTGGGCGCCCCCCGGCGCTCAGACGGCGAGCCGGCACGCGCGCGGCAGCTCGGCGACCTCGAAATCCCGCGTGTTCGTGTCGCGGTTTTCGAGATTGATGAACAGGCAGTCCTCGTGGACGAAGTGCGGGCCGGCGTGCCAGGTCGCAAGGTGCAGCTTCACGATGCGGTCGCCGGGGATGTGAAAGCCCACGATCTCCTCGAGGCGCGGCGCGCTCGCGTTCACGTCGGGCGGGGCCACGGCGAGGAACCAGTCCTTGCCCTGCAGCGCGCCGAGGCACTGGGTGACGCGCCGGTGCCGGCCCATCTGGGAGAATGCGAGCCCCCTGAGCCGCAGATGCATGATGCGCAGCAGCGGCTCCCCGTTGGTGAGCACGAGATGCGGGTCGTCCGCCTCGTATCGGTCGGGGTGGAACTGGCCGGGCCGCAGACGCGGCGCGATCACCTCGCCATAGGGTGCGAAGGCCTCGGGGCTCAGCGCCTCGACCCGGACCGCGTGCAGTGTCGTCGCGTCCATGCCGGTCCCCCCTCGGGCCACGCCTCGCTGGTACAGCTGGGTGGACTCGAACCACCGACCTCCTGATCCACAGTCAGGCGCTCTAACCAACTGAGCTACAGCTGCCCGGTCGCAACAGGGCTTTGGGAAGCCGCCCGGAACCTAGGTGGAAAGCCCGTTTTTGGCAAGCTTTGTGCGGGCGCCCGCTCCCCTCGCTCCCCTCTTGTGCGCCCAAGCACACCTCGCAAGAGAGCCGCCGTTGACGTATGGTGAGCAGTCCTTCGCGTGACACCGTCCTGACGCCCGTGAGCACCGCCGCCGATCCGCGCGCCTATCCCGACCGGCCGTACGTCGCCGTGAGCGCGGCGATCGTGCGCGAGAACCGTTTTCTGCTAGTCCGCCGCGCCCGCCCCCCGCAGCTCTACACGCTGCCCGGCGGCGTCGTCGAAGCCGGCGAAACGCTCACCGAGGCGGTGCGGCGCGAGGTCGCGGAGGAGACCGGGCTCGCGATCGAGCCCCTGGGGCTTGCCGGCTATCGCGAGGTCATCAGCCGCGGTGAGAATCAGCGCGTGTTTCGCCACTTCATCGTTCTGGCCTTCGCGGCCCGCTGGCAGGGCGGCGAGCCCGTCCTCAGCGAGGAGCTGAGCGAGGCGCACTGGATCACGCCCGCGGAGCTGGCGGCGTTCGCCACGACCGAAGGGCTGGCCGAGATCGTCAACGCCGCGATCGGCTGCGTGGGCCGCGCCGGCGAAGGGCCGGCGCGGGCCACCATTCCGCCACGGCCCTGACCTAGGCAAAACTCACACGCGATCGGCATCGCCCACGGGGGTCCATGGTCAAGCGCATCGTCGCCGGATTTTGCCTTCTTCTCGCGCTCGCGGGCGCGGTCGCGGCCGCCGAGAGCGGCGCCGCCCCCTATGACCGCGACCTGCAGCGGCTCGCCGAGATTCTCGGGGCTCTGCACTATCTGCGCGCCATCTGCGGTGGCAACGAGGGCCAGCAGTGGCGCAACGAGATGCAGGCGCTGATCGATGCGGAGGCTCCCTCCGGCGAGCGGCGCGACCGCATGGTGGCGAGCTTCAACCGCGGCTATCGCGGGTTCCAGCAGACCTACCGCACCTGCACGCCGGCGGCCGGCGTCGCCATCCGGCGCTATCTCGAAGAGGGCGCCCGCATCGTGCGCGACGTCACCGCCCGCTATGCGAACTAGCGCGCGGGCCCGCCCGTTAACCCTTTCGCGGATGCGCGCTCGCGCCCTCCGGCGGGCGTGCTAACGTGCGCGCGCTGAGCGCTTGCGGGAGGTTCGGACGGAATGAGGCGAGGGCTAGACCCCACCAGGACCGTGCCGGACCACGAACAGAAGCGCCTGGCTGTCGGCTATGTGAAGGAGGCCTGGACCGAGGGCCTTTTGGAGGGAATCGATCCCGATTGCCTGGCGCAGGCCTGTCTCTTCACCGCCCTTGCGGAGCTGGTCGCGACCTATGGCGAGGAGGCGACGGCGCGCTACGCCGCCGGGCTCAGCGCCCGCATCCTGAGCGGCGAATTTTCCGTGCGCCCCCGCCAGTAGGGCGGCGTTGCCGCTGCCCGCCAGCGCTCCGCGGCAGGGCGGCGTTCGGCGTGACGCGGCGGGTGGCCGGTCGCGCGCCTTCCCCTTTCAGCATCCCGCCGGCGCGGCGCAGGGCAGCGCCTCGCCGAAGCGCACGGGTTCCCCTTGCGCGGGGGTGACAAGCTCGCCCTCCCACATCACGCGGTGGCCGCGCACGAAGGTGCCGATCACCCAGCCGGTGACCTCGGTTCCGTGATAGGGGGTCCAGCCGGGGCGGGCCGCGATCCACGCATCCGTGATCATCTCCCGCCGGCGCAGGTCCACGACCGTGAGATCGGCGTCGTAGCCGACCGCGATGCGGCCCTTGCGGGCGATGCCGAACAGCCGGGCCGGCCCGGCGCTCGTCAGATCGACGAACCGCTGGAGCGAAAGGCGGCCGGCGTTCACGTGATCGAGCATCAGGGGAACCAGCGTCTGCACGCCCGTCATGCCGGAGGGGCTCGCCGGATAGGGCCGGGCCTTCTCCTCGCGGGTGTGCGGCGCGTGGTCCGAGCCGAGCACGTCCACGATGCCCGCGGCGAGCGCCCGCCAGAGGGCGGCCCGGTGGCGCGCCTCGCGCACGGGCGGATTCATCTGCGCGAACGTGCCGAGGCGTTCGTAGCAGTCGGGCGCCGCCAGCGTGAGATGGTGGGGCGTCACCTCCACGGACGCCACGTCCTTGTGGTGCTTGAGAAAGTCCATCTCCTCGGCGGTCGTCACGTGGAGCACGTGGACGCGCCGGCCGGTCTCGCGGGCGAGCCGCACGAGCCGCTCGGTGCAGGCGAGCGCCGCCTGCTCGTCGCGCCACACCGGATGCGAGCGCGGATCGCCTTCCACCCGCAGCTCCTTGCGCGCGCGCAGCCGGCGCTCGTCCTCGCAGTGAAACGCGGCGCGGCGGCGGATCGCCCGCAGCACCTCGCGCACCCCGTCGTCGTCCTCGATGAGCAGCGAGCCGGTCGAGGAGCCCATGAACACCTTGACGCCGGCCGCCCCCGGCAGCCGCTCGAGTTCCGGCAGCTCCTTGACGTTCTCCCGGGTGCCGCCGACGAAGAAGGCGAAATCGCAGTGCATGCGGTGCCGGGCGCGGCGCACCTTGTCGGTGAGCGCCTCCGCCGTCACGGTGGGCGGATCGGTGTTGGGCATCTCGAACACCGCCGTCACGCCGCCCATCACGGCCGAGCGCGACCCGCTCTCGAGGTCCTCCTTGTGCGTCAGGCCCGGCTCGCGGAAGTGGACTTGGGTGTCGATGACTCCGGGGAGGACGTGAAGCCCGCGGCAATCCACGACCGTGCCGGCCGCGGCCGGCGCAAGCTCGCCGATCGCCGCGATGGCGCCGTCGCGGATGCCGAGGTCGCGCACCCCCTCGCCGTCGTGGTTGACCACGGTTCCGCCCTTGAGAATGAGATCGAACGTCTCGCTCATCGAATCACCCGGCCCGCTGCCTCGCGCCCGCGCCTTGAGGCGCACGCGGCTCGGGCTTACGTTGCGCATGGTGGACTGACAAGGGACACGGAATGAAAGCCGCCCTCCTGCCGGACCGCGGCGTCGTCAAGGTGGCCGGCGACGCCGCGCGCAGCTTCCTCAACGGCTTGGTGACGATCGACGCCGGCACCGTCTCTCCCGAACGGGCGCGTTTCGCCGCGCTGCTCACCCCGCAAGGCAAGATCGTCGTCGATTTCATCATCGCCGAAGCGCCCGCGGAGGACGGCGGCGGCTTCTTTCTCGACTGCCCCCGCGCGCTCGCGCCGATGCTCGTCGACCGCCTCAACTTCTACAAGCTGCGCGCCAAGGTCATCGCCGAGGACTTAAGCGAGGTGCTGGGCGTGCTCGCGGTGTGGGGCGAAGGGGGCACGGCCGCGTACGGCCTCACCTATGCCGACCCGCGCCTGCCGCAGCTCGGCAAGCGCATGATGATCCCGCCCCACCGCGCCGCGGAGGCCGCCGCCGCGCTCGGCGCGAGCCTCGTGGACGCCGCCGCGTACGAGGCGCACCGGATCGCGCTCGCGGTCCCGCGCGGCGGCCTCGATTTCGTCTACGGCGACACCTTCCCGCACGAGGCCTGCATGGATCAGCTCGGCGGCATCGACTTCGACAAGGGCTGCTATGTGGGCCAGGAGGTGGTGTCGCGCATGGAGCATCGCGGCACGGCGCGCACGCGCGTGATGGGCGTCGACTATGCGGACTTCGCGCCGGAGGCGGGCGCCGCCGTCACCGCCGGGGACAAGCCCGTCGGCACCATGGGCTCCTCCGCCGCGGGCCGCGGCATTGCGCTGTTGCGGCTCGACCGGGCGTCCGAGGCCCTGGCGCAGGGCGTTCCGCTCGTCGCCGGCGGCATCGAATTGCGGCCGCGCAAGCCGCAGTGGGCGCGCTTCGACTTTCCGGCCGCAGCCAGGGCGGCGGAGTAGGCGCTCATGGCCGCTCTCGCTTCTGCCGTCGATCTGGTCCGCTGCCCCTGGCCGGGCGAAGACGCGCTCTACTGCGCCTATCACGACGAGGAATGGGGCGTGCCGGAGTTCGACGACCGCGCCCTCTACGAGAAGCTCGTGCTTGACGGCTTCCAGGCCGGGCTCGCCTGGATCACCATCCTGCGCAAGCGGGAGAACTTCCGCCGCGCCTTCGACGGCTTCGAGCCGGAGCGCATCGCCCGCTATACGCCGAGAAAGATCGAGGCGCTGATGCGCGATCCCGGCATCGTGCGCAATCGCCAGAAGATCGAGGGGGCGGTGGCCTCCGCCCGCGCCTGGCTCGAGGTGATGGAGAAGGGGCCAGGCTTCTCGCGCCTGCTGTGGGACTTCGTCGACGGCCGTCCGCAGGTGAATCACTTCCGCACGATCCGGCAGGTGCCGGCCGAGACGCCGCTGTCGCGCGCGATCTCCAAGGAGCTGACGCGCCGCGGCTTCAAGTTCTGCGGACCCACGATCGTCTACGCCTTCATGCAGGCCGTCGGCATGGTGAACGACCACCTCGTCTCCTGCCATCGCCACGCCGCCTGCGCGGCGCTCGCCGCAAGGCATGCCTGACCGCGCGTCGTCCGGTCCGTCGCGCGCCTGGCAGCGGATGCTGTCGGGGCGCCGGCTCGACCTGCTCGATCCCTCCCCGCTCGACATCGAGATCGAGGACATCGCGCACGGGCTCGCCCGCGTCGCGCGCTGGAACGGGCAGACGGCGGGGGCGCACATCTTCTCGGTGGCGCAGCACAGCCTGCTGGTCGAGGCGATCGCGCGGGTGCGCAGCCCCCGGCTCGGGAGCGCGGCGCGGCGGGCCATCCTGCTGCACGACGCGCCGGAATACGTGATCGGCGATATGATCTCGCCGTTCAAGGCGGTGATCGGCGACGCCTACAAGGCGGTCGAGAGGCGGCTGCTCGCCGCGATCCACCTGCGTTTCGGGCTGCCGGCGGAGCGCAGCGCCGAGTTGACCCGGCTCATCAAGCTCGCCGACCAGGGGGCGGCTTACCTCGAGGCGACGCGGCTCGCCGGCTTCACCGACAAGGAAGCCCGCCGCTACTTTGGCGCGCCGCCGAAAATTCCCGCCGCGCTCGAGCAGGATTATTTGAAGCCCTGGTCGGCAAGCCAGGCCGAGACGCGCTATCTCAAGCGCTTCCGCGAGCTCGCGAAGGACTAGACCGCATTTCGGGTGCGCGGAACGACCTTCGGGGGGCCTGCAACCCCCTCCCGGCGGCTTCTCGCGGTCGCCCACGCGTTTTCAATGCGAAGAGAGAAGAATATCGGCGAGCGCTGCGCTCGGACTCCCTCCCCCTGCAAGGGTCTTGGGGGGAGGGTTAAGGAGGGCGCTGCGGCCGCAGGCCGCGGGAGTGTCAGATGCGGGCGCGTCAGATCTTGTGACCGACCCCGCCCACGAGATTCTTGCAGCTCACCACGTCGGTGTCTTCGATCATCTTCACCGAGTGCGGCATATTGGCGGGAATGTGGACGGCGTAGCCCGGGCCGATCTCGCTTTCCTCGCCGTCGAGGGTGAAGCGCGCCTTGCCGCTCAGCACGACGATGATCTGCTCGTGCGGATGCGAGTGGGTGTTGGCGCCTTCGCCCGCCTTGTAGTGCAGCACGCCGACCTCGATGTGCTCGCCGAGGATCAGCGGGCCGAAGGCGGTCGAGTGCTTCGGCGTGACGAACTCCCCCTTCATTTCCTTGAGATTGTAAACCGGCATCGTTGGCTCTCCCTCTCCCTTTCGTTCGCCGTCGGCGCCGGCGGGGCGGCGCGGGCCGCACGAAGCGGCCTCGGTCCAACCCCGCCGACGCAACCGTTTGAGGCGCCCGCGTGCGGCGGCCGAATCAGGTCACCGCGACGGGAGCGAGCGCCTCGATGTCGGTCACGACGTCGATCACCGCCGGGCGGCCCGCTTCGAGCGCGCGCGCGAAGGCCGGCGCGAACTCGGACGGCTTCTCGACGCGAAGGCCGAGCGCGCCGATGTCCTCCGCGATGCGGGCGAAGTTGACCTGCTTGTAGGTCCACAGCTCGCGCGCCTTCTCCGTCTGCTGGCCGCCATAGACGCGGTCGAAGCCGCGCTTCGACTGGTTGCCGCCGCCGTTGTTGTTGACGACGGTGACGGCGTTGATGTTCCAGCGCACGGCGGTTTCGATCTCGCCGATGTGGTACCAGAGGCCGGCGTCACCGGTGAAGGTCACCACCGGGCGGTCGGGCGCCGCGCACTTGGCGCCGAGGCCCGCCGGGAACGCCCAGCCGAGGTGGCCGCAGCTGCGGATGTAGCTCTGCCGCGGGCTCTGCAGGTCGTACATGCCGCCCATCCACATGCCGGCGTGGCCGGTGTCGACGACGACGATCGCGTCCTCCGGCATCAGCTTGGTGAGCTCGGCGCAGATGCGCTCCGGGCGCATCGGAACCGCGTCGGAGGTGAGCAGCGGCTCGTACTTCGCGTACCACTCCTTGCAGATCTGCTGCACCGTGGCGATCCACGGCCGGCGCGCGGCCGCCGTCGTTCCGTCGGCCATTTCCGCCATGCGCCTCAGCGTCAGCTTGGCATCGCCGAGGATCGCGGCCTGAAGCGGATAGTTCCGGCCGAGCGCCTCGGGGTCGATGTCGATCTGGATCGCCGGCGTGCCGATCTTCGGCACCGCCCAGAAATGCGTGGTCATGCCGCCGGTCTCGGTGCCCACGAAGCAGACGAGGTCGGCCTGGTTGACGACGCGGTTGGCGCTCTCGCGCGAATAGGAGCCGACCACGCCGACCGAGAGCGGGTGCGTGCCCGGAATCGAGTCCTTGCCGTTGAGCGAGGTCGCGACCGGAATCTGCAGCTTCTCGGCGAGCGCGACGAGCTCCTCCCCGGCCTTGGACCAGCGCACGCCGCCGCCGGCGACGATCACCGGCCGCTGGGCGGCTTGCAGCAGGTCCACCGCCTTGCGCACATGGGCGGGGTCCGGCTCCGGCCGGAACGGCGGCACCTCGGCGAACAGCGTGTCGCAGATCGCCTCCATGTCGCCTTCCTCGCCGTCGAGCTGGCCCTCGTTGCCGCGGAACTGGAGATGCACCGGCCCCGGCGTGCCGGAGGTGGCGACGCGGAAGGCGGTGCGCAGCATGTCCGGAATGCGGGTCACGTCGTCCACGGTGGCGTTGAACTTCGTCACCGGCTCGAACGCCGGCACGTCGTCGACTTCCTGATAGACCTTGCGGAACTTGGTCTTGGGGTCACGGCCGCCGGTGATGGCGATGACCGGCGAATGCCCGAGCCAGGCGTCGCGCAGGCCGGCCGCGAGATTGAGCGCGCCGACCACCTGCGCCATGCAGACGCCCGGGCGGCGGGAGACGCGGGCGTAACCGTCCGCCATATAGGCTGCGGATTTTTCGCCATGGCAGTGGATGCGGGCGATCTGCGTGCGGCGCTCCATCTCCGCGAAGGTGCGCCGTACCACGGCCGGCACCATGAACACGTGGGTTACGCCATAGCCTTTGAGCATGTCCGCGAAGACTTCTGCGCCGAGCTGCTTGGGCATTTTCATTCCTCTGTTGGATCTCGCTTGACTGGTCCCCGGGCGCGGCGCGGCCGGAACGGGGTGCGCTGGGACCCGGGGTCCAGGGTTCGGGAGGCAGGGCCCCGCATGGCGATGCGGCGCCCTGCGCCGCACCGCGTGCGGGATCCGGCATTACTTGATGGCCAGCGGATTGACGGGCGAGCCGACCGCGCCGGTGATGGGAAGGGCCGGGGCGACGAACAGGTATTCATAGACCCCGTCGGCGGCGCAGTCCTCGGCGAGCTCCTTGACGTTGAAGATCTCGCCCATCGTCAGGCCCATGATCGGGATGGTAATCCAGTGCCAGGGCTGGTTGATGCCCTCCTCGGTGTTGTTCGGACGCACCTCGCAGCCCCAGGTGTCGCTCGCGAGCGCGGCGATCTGCGTGCGCTGGATCCACTCCAGCGTTTCGAAGGCGAAGCCCGGGGCGTCGCCGCCCGGATAGCCGTCCCAGCTCCCGGCCTTCAGGCAGCGCTCCATCTGCCCGGTGCGCACGACCACATAGTCGCCGCGTTTCACCTCGACGCCCTGCTTCTTCGCGGTCATGTCGAGGTCTTCGCAGGTGATTCCGTACCCGTCCTCGAGCCATTCCTTGCCGAGCGCGCGCGCGACATCGAGGAACACGCCGCGGCCGACCATCTTGTTCTTGGTCTTCTCGATCCCGCACTTCAGCGCGCCGGCGCTCGTGACGTTGCGGCAGTCATAGCCGTTCCACATGTAGTTCTCATAGAAGACGTGGCCGAGCCCGTCCCACTGCGTGCCGCACTGCAGCGGCATCGTCACCATGTCGTCGGCGGCGCGGATGCCGCGGTGGTCGAGCACGCCGGCATAGGCGTCCGTCCCCGTGCGCAGCATGGTGTGGATCGGGTTGGTACGGCCCATGGTCGGATACTTGCTCTTCGCGCCCTGAGGACCGTTGTGATCGAAATTGAGCGCGAGCGAAATGACCTTGCCCTTCTTCACGAGCCGGCAGGCGGCGACGATGTCCTCGGGCGTCGTGTAATTGAGCGTGCCGATCTCGTCGTCCGGCCCCCACTTGCCCCAGTTTTTGTATTTCTCGGCGGCTTGGCGAAGGTCTTCGCGTGTGATTTTGCGGCCCGACATGCGGCATCTCCTTTCGGCAAAAGACGTGTCGTGATTGAGGCGGCGCAGGTGTCGACGGGCGATCACAAGTCCGCGATGAATGGCGCTCTCTTTAGCGCGAAACGGCCCGCGCGCAAATCGCGCGGGGACGGCGGCCTTGCGGCGCCGGCGCGGGTCCGCAATAACTTGCTCGGACACGGAAAGTGGAGAAGGTCATGATTGCAATTTCACGCCGCGTCGCCGGCGCGGCCCTGCTGGCCGCCGGTGCCCTCGTTGCGGCCGGCGGTGCGGCATTTGCCGACTATCCGGAAAGGCCCGTCAGAGTCATCGTGCCGTTCGCCGCCGGCGGACCGACCGACGTGACGGCCCGCGTCGTCGCGAACGCCCTGTCGGAGCGGCTCGGCAAGCAGTTCTACATCGAGAACCTGCCCGGCGCGGGCGGCAACACCGGCACCGCGACGGCGGCGCGCGCGCCCGCGGACGGCTACACGCTCCTCGTCGCCAGCAGCGGATTCATGGTTAATCCGAGTCTTTACGCGCACGTCCCCTACGATCCGAAGAAGGACTTCGCGCCGCTGACGCTGCTCGCCGCCTCGCCCAACGTGCTCGTGGTCCATCCCTCCGTGCCCGCAAAGACCGTCAAGGAGCTGGTCGAGGAGATCAGGGCCAATCCCGGCAAATACAGCTTCGCCCAGCCCGGCATCGGTTCGACCCCTCACCTCTCGGGCGAGCTGTTCAAGCTGCATTTCAAGCTCGACAGCTACACGCCGATCCCGTTCACCGGGGCGGCCCCCGCCATCACCTCGACGATCGCCGGGCACACGCCGACGGCCTGGACCGCCCTGCCGCCGGCCATCACGGCGGTGAAGGAGGGCCAGCTGCGCGCGCTGGCGGTGACGAGCGAGCAGCGCGTGGAGGCCCTTCCCGACGTCCCGACCATGGCCGAGCAGGGCGTCCAGGATCAGGAGGCCGAGACGCTGACCAGCATGTTCGTGCCGGCCGGGACGCCCAAGGAGATCGTGGACAAGCTCCATCGCGAGATCGCCGCCGTCCTCAAGACGGAGGCAGTCGCGGAAAAGCTCAAGGCCTTGGGGTTCGTTCCGGTGGGCAGCACGCCCGAGCAGTGGGGCAAGCGGGTCGACGCCGAGATCGCCAAGTGGTCGCGGGTGATCAAGGAGGCCAAGATCCCGCAGATCAAGTGAACGGCGTTTCCGTCGCGCCGAACGCGGTGCGGCCGGGCGAGACCCCGGCCGCGCCTCGTCCCCGCCCGCGGGAGCCCGGGCAGGCCCGGGCGTGACGCATTCGTTCCACCGGCCGAGACAAGTCCATGCGCATCGTCGACATCCGCGAGACCGCGGTCCCGCTCAAATCCAATCTCGCCAATTCGACCTTCGATTTTTCCGAGATGACGACCTCGGTGGTCGCCGTGATCACCGACGTCAAGCGCGAGGGCAAGCCGGTCGTCGGTTTCGCGTTCAATTCCACCGGCCGCTACGCCTGCGGCGCGCAGATGCGCGCGCGCTTCATCCCCCGCATCCTCAACACGCCGCCGGAGAAGCTGCTCGACGACACCGGCGAGAATTTCGACCCGGCGAAGTTTCTCGCCGTCATGATGCAGCGGGAGAAGTCGGGCGGGCACAGCGAGCGCTCCGTCGCCATCGGCACCATCGAGGTCGCGGTGTGGGACGCGGTCGCCAAGATCGCCGGCAAGCCGCTGCACGCGGTGCTGGCCGAGCGCTACAACGGCGGCAAGATCGCCGAGAAGGTCTACTGCTATGTCGGCGGCGGCTGGTACCGGCCCGGCGAAACGCTGAAGGACGTGCAGGACGAGATGCGGCGGCATCAAGACGCAGGCTACGTCACCCTCAAGATGAAGGTCGGCGGCCTGCCGCTCGCGCAGGACCTCAAGCGGGTCGAAGCCGTGCTCGAAGTGGTGGGCGACCCCTGGCACCTCGCCGTCGACGCCAATTCCAAGTTCGACCGGGAGGAGGCCTTCGCCTACGCCAAGGCGCTTGCGCCGTATCGCCTGCGCTGGTTCGAGGAGCCGTGCGATCCGCTCGACTTGGCGCTGCTCGGCGAGATCGCGGACATCTACGAAGGGCCGCTCGCGACCGGCGAAAATCTCTTCTCGACGCAGGACGTGGAAAACCTGGTGCGCTTCGCGCGCCTGCGCCGCGACCGCGACCTGATCCAGGTCGATCCGCCGCAGGCTTACGGCATCGTGCAGTATTCGCGCACGATCGCGATGCTGGAGAAGCGCGGGTGGACGCGCGACAGGCTGTTTCCGCACGGCGGCAACCAGATGTCGCTGCACATCGCCGGCGGCTTCGGCCTGGCGGGCGCCGAATCCTATCCGGGCGTTTTCGGCCCCTTCGCGGGCTTTGCCGACGACGCCAAGGTGGAGAACGGCTATCTCAAGCTCCCCGACCGCCCCGGCATCGGGTTCGAGGCGCAGAACGAGCTCTACAAGATCATGCGCGAGCTCGCCGCCTGAGGAGGCGCGGATGCGCGCGCTCGCAGCCCGGCTCGCCGCCTTGACGGAGCGGCTCAGGACGGTCCGCGCAGCCGCCGCCACGTGCCGCGCAGATAGGCGTAGCCCAGGAGCGCCGCCGCCGCGAGCGCGATCACAGGCACGAGCACCACGACGACGCCGAAGGCGACGAGCAGAATGGCCGCGAGCGCAAGCCCGGCGACGACGAAGGCGAGAATGAACGAGAGCGGGCCCGGCCGCGCAACGTGAATGCGGCGCACGCCCTCGCGGTCCTCGACGAACACGAAAAGGCCATCCCCCTCGGGCCGTCCGCGGGCGCGATCCGGCGGGATGATCTCGGGTTCGGCGCGCGGCCGCTCGGGCGCGCCGCGCGCGCGATCCAGGTCGTTCCCCTGCATGCCGGTTATGTAGAGCCGGATCGTGGCTGGACAACGGCGGCCAGCCCGCCTCGCCGCGCCGGAAGCGGGCCGGTTCCGCCCGGCGGCCCACTCGCGCGCGGCTTACTCGATCGCGTCGGCGATCGCCTTGCCGCAGGTCACGGTGTCGGCCTTGCCGCCGAGATCGCGCGTCAGCGCCTTGCCCTCGCGCAGCACGCGCTCGATGGCCTGCACGATGGCGGCCGCGGCTTTCGTTTCGCCGAGGTGCTCGAGCATCATCGCTCCCGACCAGATCTGGCCGATCGGGTTGGCGACGTTCTGCCCGGCGATGTCCGGCGCGGAGCCGTGCACCGGCTCGAAGACCGACGGATAGATGCGCTCGGGATTGATGTTGCCGGAGGGCGCGATCCCGATCGTGCCGGCGCAGGCGGGGCCGAGATCGGACAGGATGTCGCCGAACAGGTTCGAGCCGACGACGACGTCGAACCAGTCCGGGTGCAGGACGAAATGCGCCGTCAGAATGTCGATGTGGTACTTGTCCCACTTCACGTCGGGATAATTCTTCGCCATCGCTTCGACGCGCTCGTCCCAGTACGGCATGGTGATCGAGATGCCGTTCGACTTGGTCGCCGAGGTGAGGTGCTTCTTCGGGCGCTTGGCCGCGAGCTCGAAGGCGAATTTGAGCACGCGGTCGACGCCCTGACGGCTCATCACCGTCTCCTGCACGACGATTTCGCGCTCGGTGTCCTTGAACATGCGGCCGCCGATCGAGGAGTATTCGCCCTCGGTGTTCTCGCGCACCACCCAGAAGTCGATGTCGCCCGGCTTGCGGTTGGCGAGCGGGCAGGGCACGCCGGGCATCAGCCGCACGGGCCGCAGATTGACGTACTGGTCGAACTCGCGGCGGAAGAGGATGAGCGAGCCCCACAGCGAGATGTGGTCCGGCACCTTGGCCGGCCAGCCGACGGCCCCGAAAAAGATCGCGTCTTTGGAGGAGAGCTTCTCCTTCCAGTCGTCCGGCATCATCTTGCCGTGTTTCACGTAGTAGTCGCAGGAGGCGAAGTCGAACCAGTCCTGCTTGAGGTCGAAGCCGTACCGCTTCGCCGCGGCCTCCAGCACGCGGATGCCCTCGGGCACCACTTCCTTGCCGATCCCGTCGCCCGGAATGACCGCGATGCGGTAGCTGTTGCCCATGCCGAAGTCCTCGCGAGTTGTTGCCGCCGTCCGGCGCATTTCGCAGGTCACATTCCCGGCTTTGCGGGCCGGGTCAAGCGTCAAGGTCTTCTCTTGCCGCTGCCGCTGCCCTTGACGCTGCTGCAGCATGTGTGTATGTGTGACACACCCCTTGAAAGGGGGTGACACCTCAATCGCCAGGGAGGAGAGATGGGCAAGTATGAGCGATTGGGGGATTTCCTGCGCAGTCAGCGCGCGCCGGAGGTGCCGCTGACGTTCGAGGAGATCGAAGAGATCACGGGCGTGAAGCTTCCGCCCAAGTCGCAGCACCACCGGGCGTGGTGGAGCAACAATCCGTCGAACAATGTCATGACGAAGGTTTGGCTTGCCGCCGGTTACGAGACGACCCGGGTGGACGTGGCCGGACGCCGGCTCGTGTTCCGGCGGGTTCGCAAGCCCGCAGCCGCGGAGCCGTCGCGGCCGCCTGCAATGCCGCCATCGGCCGGCGAGCCCGGCGCGCGTCATCCGCTGTTCGGGGCGTTGAGGGGTTTGGTGCGCATCCCGACGGGCGTCGACCTCACCGAGCCTGCCGACCCCGCGTGGGCCGACCGGCTCGAGGCCGACGATCGCCGGCCATGACCGTGTCCCAAGACGGATGAAGCGCCATGCAGCCACTCCTTCTTGATACCTGCGCGGCGCTCTGGATCACGCAAGACGAGCCGGTGGCGCCAGAGGCGGCGGAAGCGATGCACGCCGCCCACCGGGAAGGCGCGCCGACCTACATCTCGCCGATCACCGCATGGGAGGTTGGGCTGCTGGCCGCGCGCAACCGGCTCAATTTCCTGGTCACGCCGCAGCGCTGGTTTCAGCGGCTCCTGGAGGTGCCGGGCGTGCGGCTCGCCGACATGTCGCCCGATCTGTTGATCGCCTCATCGTTCCTGCCCGGCAGGCCGCCGCGCGATCCTGCCGATCGCATCATCGCTGCCACCGCGCGCGACCTCGGCGCGATGCTTATTACCCGCGACCGCACCCTCTTGGCCTACGGCGAAGCCGGCCACATTAGCGTCTTGGCGTGCTGAGGTCCCGCTCGTGAGGTCTTCGTCGGCGCTGCGCACGGGGAAGCGCCCCCGCGCCCGGCCTTCGGCCTTGCAAGCGGTCTGCGGTAGGCCCGGCGCGCGAGGTCCGCCCTCTCTTCGCCCGCGATTTCGCCCGCGGGCAAGGCGGGCCCCGGCCTACTCCGCCGCGCGGCTCGCCCCGGCGCCCCAGCGCCGCTCGATATAGTCCACCACCATCGCCTTGAAGTCGGCGGCGAGCGTCGGGCCGCGCAGGGTCGCGACCTTCTTGCCGTCGATGAAGACCGGCGCCACCGGCTGCTCGCCGGTGCCGGGCAGCGAGATGCCGATGTCGGCGTGCTTCGATTCGCCGGGGCCGTTGACGATGCAGCCCATCACCGCGACGTTGAGCGTCTCGACGCCGGGATAGCGCGTCTTCCACGCCGGCATCTGCTCGCGGATGAAGTCCTGCACCTCGCGCGCGAGCTCCTGGAAGGTGGTCGAGGTCGTGCGCCCGCAGCCCGGGCAGGCCGCGACGAGGGGCACGAAGGTGCGGAAGCCCATGGTCTGCAACAGTTCCTGCGCGACCTTCACCTCCAGGGTGCGGTCGCCGCCGGGCTCCGGCGTGAGCGACACGCGGATCGTGTCGCCGATGCCCTGCTGCAGCAGAATGCCCATGGCGGCCGAGGAGGCGACGATGCCTTTCGTCCCCATGCCGGCCTCGGTGAGCCCGAGATGCAGCGCATAGTCGGAGCGCCGCGCAAGCTCGATGTAGATCGCGATCAGATCCTGCACGGCCGAGACCTTCGCCGAGAGGATGATGCGGTCGCGCGAGAGCCCCATCTCCTCGGCGCGCTCGGCCGAGAGCAGGGCCGACTGCACCATGGCCTCGCGGGTGACGGCGCGCGCATCGCGCGGGGTCGCGGCGCGGGCGTTCTCGTCCATGAGGCGGGTCAGTAGCTCCTGGTCGAGCGAGCCCCAGTTCGCGCCGATGCGCACGGGCTTGCCGTAGCGCAGCGCCGTCTCGATGATCGCGCCGAACTGCCGGTCCTTCTTCTCCCGGAAGCCCACATTGCCGGGGTTGATCCGATACTTGTCGAGCGCCTCGGCGCAGGCGGGATGTTCGGCGAGCAGCTTGTGGCCGATATAGTGGAAGTCGCCGACGAGCGGCACGGACACGCCCATCTGCGCCAGCCGGTCGCGGATATGCGGCACCGCGGCGGCCGCCTCCGGCCGGTCGACCGTGATGCGCACGATCTCGGAGCCGGCGCGCGCCAGCGCCGCCACCTGCCGCGCGGTCGCCTCGACGTCGGCGGTGTCGGTGTTGGTCATCGACTGCACGACGATCGGCGCGCCGCCGCCGACGACGACGCCGCCGACATTGACCGGCACGGTGTTGCGGCGCGGCGCCGGGGCCGCGGTTGCTTCCGTCGAGGGCAGAGTGTCCATCGGACGTTCCAAGTGCCAAGGATGCGGCCGCCGGTCAACGCGGCCGGTTCACCAGGATCAGTCCCCCCGCGACCAGCGCGACCGCCGCCGCGAAGGCCGGCGTCAGTGGCTCGTCGAGGAGGAAGTGGCCCGCCATCACGCCGAAGATAGGCGTGAGAAACGTGAATGCCGAGAGCCGGCTCGCGGAATAGCGCTGGATCAGCGCAAACCAGATCACGTAGGTCACCGGCACGATGAACAGGGCCTGATAGGCCATCGCCCCCAGCACCAGGGGGGAGGGGACCGCGCTCATCCGCTCGCCCGCGGCGAGCGCCGCCGCCGCGAACATCGGCGCCGAGACGACGAGCTGATAGAGCATCGTTTTCTCGAAAGGGACCCGGGCGAGCGCGCTCGCCTTGACGACGAGCGTGGTCGCGGCCCAGGCGGCGGCCGCGAGCACCATGAGCACGTCGCCGAGCGCCTGGCGCGGGTCGGCGGCGGGCGTGGGCAGGCCGAAGGCCACCGCCATCCCGGCGAAGGACAGCCAAAGGCCGATCCATTGCGAGGCGACGAATCGGTCGCCCGGCAGGAAGAAGCGCGCGCCGAGCACGACGAAGAAGGGCGCGAGATAGATGAACAGCACCGCGCGCGTCGCCGTCGTCCACACGAGGCCTTGATAGATCAGCAGGAATTCAACGCCGAACAGGGCGCCGGCCCACAGGCCGGGCCACAGGCTGCCGTCGCGCGCAAGGATGGGAACCCCCCGCAGACGCATCCAGCCGGCGACGATCAGGGCGGAAATGACGGAACGGACGGCCCCTTGCAAGAAGGGCGGAAACTCCGCGAGCGCAACCTTCACGGAGACCTGGTTGAAGCCCCAGCACAGGCACAGCCAGATCGTGACGCACACGGCGAAGAGGTCGAGCGGGCGGGCCGCGGGGGTCATGGGAAATCAGTCGTCATTGTCGAGCCGCCAGGGGAAGGGTCGGCCCGACAATCCACCCGCAGGAGCGCGCGCGCAAGTTGAGGTGTCGGCGGGGCGCCGGGGTCAAGCCCGGCGATGGGGATATGGGGCCAGTTGAATCACGAGGCCGGCCTCCTGCCGAATCAGCGAGATCGTCACCATTTTGGGAGACGAGACGGCGATTCCCCAGGGGTTCCGTTGATTGGTGAGAGCAAATAGGCTCTCGTTATCCCCTGATAGAAACCGGCCCCGTCCATTCGTCCTTGATGGAAAGCGCTTCGGCGCTGCGAGTGGGCGGGGTCACGGATTCTGGGGACCATGCACGGGAAATTCGCCATCCTGATGGATGGCGGGTTGGTCCAAAAGAAGCTGCAAGAGCGCCACAAGCACTTCCGAAGTAGAGGCAGAGGTGGCCCGCATCAAGGCTCACCCTGCGCTTCAGGATTACTCGCTTGCCCGCGTCTATTTCTATGATGCGCAGCCCGCGAGCGGGACACTAGGCCGTGTGGACGGATTGGAGCAAGATGAAGCCTGCGGCGAGGTGGTGAAGGAGAGGAAATTGGTCGCGGTTTTCTCGCAGCGTAGCACGCGCTTGAAGCGCTTGAGCTTGCCGCCCGCCTGTTCGATGCGGGCGCGGGCCTTGTAGAGCGCCTTGGGAAAGAAGGCGGGTTTCTCCCTCGCGTTCGACTTGTGCAGGATGACCGGAGCGATGCCGCGGGCTTGCGCCGCGGCACGGTTGGCCTTGCTGTCGTAACCCTTGTCGCCGATGGCGGCGCGCGGTGCGGTGTCGGGACCGAGGTCGAGCAGCACCGGGAACGGCGGTGCGTCGGCCTGTTCGCCGCCGCTGAGATCGAAGGAACTACGCCCGCGATTTAGGTCTGCAGCAGAGTTTGGACG
The DNA here is from genome assembly GCA_019689555.1 of Variibacter sp. Classification (GTDB taxonomy): domain Bacteria; phylum Pseudomonadota; class Alphaproteobacteria; order Rhizobiales; family Xanthobacteraceae; genus JADGHE01. The sequence goes on from JADGHE010000003.1 coordinate 47,250, forward strand.
ACCTCGTCCCTCTAAGCCGCGCCAATCCAAACTGGCCCCCTGCCGATCGGCGCCTCGCGGACGCTTAGGTTTGCGCGCTTTCGCCAGCGCGGCAATGGGCGCAGAGGCCCGTGACCTCGATCACCGGCGTCCGGGGCGCAAAGCCCACTTCAGCTGCGGCGGCGTTCAGCGTCTCGTTCACGGCCTTGGAAGGCGCCTCCCCGACCGCCCCGCAGCGCTCGCAGATCAAAAAGATCACGCTGTCGCTCGCCGCGTGATTGTGCAGGCAGGCGAGAAAGGCGTTGCGGCTCGCGAGCCGATGCGCGAGTCCGTTCTGGACGAGGAAATCGAGCGCCCGGTAGACCGTGATGGGCGCCGGGCGCGGCCCCTTTTCGGCGAGACGGTCGATGATCTCGTAGGCGCCGAGCGGCCGGTGGCCGGAAGCGAGTATGGCGAGCACCTGCCGCCGCAGCGGCGTGAGCCGCACGGCGCGGGCGGCGCAGATCGCCTCGGCTTCGGCCATGGCGTCCGCCTCGCAGCGGGCGTGGTCGTGGTCCGGCGCATGAAAGAGCGCTTGGGTCATGGGCGTCGTCCAGGCGGATTCCCTTTGTAGCGTTCCCGGCTGCTCTTGGCCAAGGCGCCCCGCGTCATCAAATGGGCTTATTGCGCAGCAAAAGGACGCGGCCTAAACGCCCTGTGCGCCGCCGGGCCCCCTCAGGCGGCGCTTTCGCATGACCGATCCGACCAAGGGTGCCTCCATGCTCCAGGGCAAGACCGCCGTCGTCACCGGTTCCACGTCCGGCATCGGGCTCGCGATCGCCCGTGCGCTCGCCGCCGACGGAGCGAACGTGGTGATCAACGGCTTCGGGGACAAGGCCGAAATCGAACGGCTCCGCGCCGCCATCGAGGCCGAGTACGGCGTCAAGACGCTCTATTCGCCCGCCGACATGACGAAGCCGAGTGAGATCGCCCGCATGATCGCGACCGCCGAGGCGACCTTCGGCGGGGTCGACGTGCTCGTCAACAATGCGGGCATCCAGCATGTCGCCCCGGTCGAGGCGTTTCCGGCCGAAATGTGGGACGCGATCATCGCCGTCAACCTGTCGGCCGCCTTCCACGCCATCCGCGCCGCCCTGCCGGGCATGAAGCGGCGCAAATGGGGGCGCATCATCAACACCGCCTCGGCCCACGGCCTCGTCGCCAGCGCCCACAAGGCCGCCTATGTCGCGGCCAAGCACGGGCTCGTCGGGCTCACCAAGGTCGTGGCGATCGAGACCGCGAACGACGGGATCACGTGCAACGCCATCTGCCCAGGCTGGGTGCTGACGCCGCTCGTCGAGCAGCAGATCGCCGCGCGCGCCGCTGCCGCCGGGCAGACGGTCGAGGCGGCGCAGACGGCGCTGCTCGCCGAAAAGCAGCCGATGCTCGCCTTCACGCGGCCCGAGAGCATCGGCGCTCTCGCGGTCTTCCTCTGCACGGAGGCGGCGGCGACGATCACCGGGGCCGCCTATCCGATCGACGGCGGCTGGACCGCGCAGTGAGCGAAGCGCCGCGCAGGCTCGATCCGCGCCGGCTGGTCGCCTGGATGCGGCGCCCATGGCGGGCGCGCCGGCGGGCGGTCCCCGCGGCTCCCGCGCCGCCGGCGGGCGAAAAGAAGATCAATCTCGGGCTGCAGGGCGGCGGCGCGCACGGCGCCTTCACATGGGGGGTGCTCGACTATCTGCTCGAAGACGGGCGCCTCGCGATCGAGGGCATTTCCGGCGCGTCCGCCGGCGCCGTGAACGCCGTGGTGCTCGCCGACGGCCTGGTGCGCGGCGGCCGGGAGGAGGCGCGGCGGCGCCTCGCCGCATTCTGGCGGGCGGCGAGCCGCGACGGCGCGCTGCCCGAGGCGCAGCGCAAGGTGCTGGACCGCCTGTTCTGGTTCGCGCCCGGCTCGGGCTCCCCGATGCAGGCGTGGCTCGAGGCGCTGTCGCAGTATTTCTCCCCTTACGACCTCAATCCGCTGAACATCAATCCGCTGCGGGATCTCATCGAGCGCTTCGTCGATTTCGATGCGATTCGCCGCTGCGAGCGGCTGCGGCTCTTCATCTCGGCGACCAATGTGCAGACCGGAAGGCTGCGCGTCTTCCCGCGCGAGGCCGTCACGGCCGACGTGGTCATGGCCTCGGCCGCGCTGCCGCTTCTGTTCCGCGCGGTGGAGATCGACGGCGTGCCCTACTGGGACGGGGGCTACATGGGCAATCCGGTGCTCTTCCCCCTCTACCACACGACCGAGACCGAGGACCTGTTGATCGTGCAGATCAATCCGCTCAGGCGCGACGGCGTGCCCACGTCGGCGAAAGAGATCATGAACCGCATCAACGAGATCACCTTCAACTCCTCGCTTCTCGCGGAGTTGCGGGCGATCGAGTTCGTGGGCCGGCTGATCGACGAGGGACGCCTGCGGCGTGGCAGCGGCGCCGGCGAATATCGCCGCATCAACGTGCACCGCATCGCGCTCGCGAACAACGGCCTGCCGGGCGACAGCAAGCTCAACAACGACTTCGATTTCTTCCAGATGCTCCACCGCGCCGGCCGCCGCGCCGCGCGCCGGTTTCTCGACGCCCATTACGACGATATCGGCGTGCGCGGCACGGTCGATCTGAAATCCGAGGTGCGGGCCGAGTGGGGATGAACCAACCTGTCCCACGGCATCGTCGCATCATCGTCGCATCCCGGCGCATCCCCGCCGTTCCGCAAGGCGAAGCCGCGCGCCCAAGCCGCATTCCCTGGCCGGCTCAGGCCGGCTCAGCGGCGCATGCCTCCCGCTCCGCGACGACAGCCTGTTGAGGATGCGTTTCAAGCGCGCCGCGACTTAAGCGTGCATGTCGATGAGGAGATCCTCGTCCCTGCGGCTCTGCCCTCTGCGCTTCGCGGCGCGAAGATTGAATTCAAATTCGCGCGGATCGATTCCGTCGGCCGCCATGACCATCAGCACGATGGGGTCGGACAGCATTTCCGAAAGAGTGGCCTCTCGGTATTCGCCCATCGCATCCTCCTTTCGGTCTTTCGACCACCGAGCCTGCGGCCGAGCGTCCCCGACCGGCCGATTGTGCCCCGGATATGCGGCGACAAAAAGTCCGGGCGGCGCGTGCGGGCGTCGCAGCGCCGCCGTCTCTTCGGCTTGATGCCGCAAGCGCGGCGCTGTCGCTACGAGACTTTCGGTTGCGCAAATGCTCGAGCGGCCGCGCCCGGTTCAGCGGCGCCGCGCTGTGGTTTGAAGCTCGCGCTGCGCCACAGGATTGCGCGGCGCCACAGGCCTGCGCGGCGCCACAGGCGAGTCGCTCGTCCGACAATTCGATTCCCCTCATCCGAAATTCGCTCTAGCCTCGGCCTCCTTGGCGGCAGGCCGCTGGCGCACCGATGACCGAACCGGGTCTCTTTCCCTACGACGCCGTGCTCTATCCGGGCCACGCGTTCGATCAGACCCATCCGGATCGCATGGCGACGATTGCGTCGCTGTTCGGCATGCGACCGGCCCCGCCGTCGCGCTGCCGCGTGCTCGAGCTTGGATGCGGTGCGGGCGCGAACCTGATCCCGATGGCCTACCAGTGCCCGGGCAGCGAATTCTTAGGCATCGACCGTTCCGCGCCGAGCGTCGCGGGCGGGCGCGCGGACATCGCCGCGCTCGGCCTCGCGAACATCGCGCTCCGCACCTGCGACATCACGGCGGTCGATGCGAACTTCGGGCGCTTCGATTACATCATCGCGCACGGCGTCTACTCCTGGGTGCCGCCGGCGGTGCGCGCCAAGATTCTGTCGATCTTCCGCGAGCGCCTCGCGCCACAGGGCGTCGCCTATCTCAGCTTCAACGCCTATCCCGGCTCGCGTTTGCGCGATCTCGGCCGGCGCATGATGCTGTTTCACGTCCGCGGGCTCGTCGAACCGCTCGCGCAGGCGCGGCAGGGCCGGGCCCTGCTGCGTTTCCTGGCTGAGGTCAGCGACCCGGACGAGGTCTACGGCGCCGTGCTGCGCGAGGTTGCGGCGCGCGCGCAGGCGAAGCCCGACGCGGTGCTCTTTCATGACGACCTCGACGCCCAGGCCACCGCCTTTCTGCTGCACGACGTGGTCGAGGCCGCAGAGCGCGAGACCCTGCAATACCTCTCGGAGGCGACCTTCGCGCACTCGGCGCTCGGGGCGCCGCCCGAACACGCGCGCGGCCTTCTCGACCGCATCCCTGCCGATCAACTGGTGCTGCGCGAGCAGTATCTGGACTTCCTCGTCGGGCGTTGGTTCCGGGAGACGCTGTTCTGTCACGCCGACGTCGCGCTCCGGCGCACGATCGACCCGCAAAGCGTGAAGAAGTTCTCCATCGCCGCCGCGGTGCGGCCGCGATCCGCCGATCCGCGTCCGCACGGCGAAGGGGCGGAGGAGTTCGCGAGCGAGAGCGGCGGCACGATTGCGGTGAGGCGGCCGCTCACCAAGGCGGCGTTCCTGCATCTCGGCCGCATCTGGCCGCAGGCCATCCGTTTTCCGGCCCTGGTCGAGAGCGCCTCCGCAATTCTTCGCGACGGAGGCGACGGCGCGCTCGCGGCCGCGCCGGCCGACGTCGAGACGCTCGCGGGCACGCTCTTTCGCGCCTACGGCACGGAGCTGCTTCACCTCCACGTGGAGCCGCCGCGGCTTGCGACGACGCTCAGCGAGCGGCCGGCGGCGAGCCGGCTCGCGCGCCGGCAGGCGGAGGCGGGGCCGCTCGTCACCAATCTGCGTCACGTCAACATCACATTGCAGGATGCGATCACGCGCCGCTTTCTCACGCTGGCCGACGGCACCCGCACCGTCGACGAGCTTGCGGCGGCCGTCGACCGTCTGCTCGAAGCGCGCGGCCAAAGGCTCGCGAAAACGGCGAGAACCGCGCCGCCGGCGGCCTCGGGCCTCGCGCCGCGCGCCCGGGCCGAGAATCTGTTGAAGGGGCTCGCCAGGCTTGCGCTCCTGGAGGCCTGAGACGCGGCGTCGGGGCTCGCACGTCGCAGGCGCGGGCGAAGTTTCACGCGTGCCGTTTGAAAGGCGGGCGGAGCGATGACGGACGGCGCCGAAAACTCCTACGACCGCGTCGTCCATCCGGGAAACCCGATCGTCGAGACCCAGCCGGACCGCCTCGCGACGGTCGCCGCGCTGTTCGGCATGCGGCCGGCGCCGGCCTTCCGCTGCCGCGTGCTGGAGCTCGGCTGCGGCCTCGGCGGCAATCTCGTCGCGATGGCCTATCAACGGCCGGACAGCCGCTTCGTCGGCCTCGACGCGAGCGCGCGCAGCATCGCCATCGGCAACCGTAACATCGCGGAAATCGGGCTCAAAAACGTCGCGCTGCACCACCTCGACATCATGGAGGTCGGCGACGACTTCGGCGTGTTCGACTATATCATCGCCCACGGCGTCTATTCCTGGGTTCCGTCGGCGGTGCGCGAGCGGCTCCTCGCGCTCGCGAAGGCGCTGCTCGCCCCTGAGGGCGTGGCCTATGTCAGCTACAACGCCTATCCGGGCGCACACCTGCGCGAGGTCGCGCGCGACATGATGCTGTTCCATGTCCGCGACATCGACGACCCGCGCGAGAAGATCGCGCAGGGCTGCGCCTGGCTCAGGTTCGCCGCGGAGGCGATCCCGCAAGGGAACCTGCACGGCCGCATTGTCCGCGACCAGCTCCGGCGCGTCGAAGGCATGGCGCAGGAGGTGATCTATCACGACGATCTCGCGCCCGGCGCGACGCCCTTCCTGCTGCACGAGGTTGCGGAGGCGGCGGCCCGCCACGGGCTGCAATATCTCGGGGACGCGACCTTCGGCGCCTCGCGGCCGGTCGGCCTGCCGGAGGCGGCGGCGCGCCTGATCGCGCAAATTCCCGAGAGCGATGCGGTGGCGCGCGAGCAGTATAGCGACTTCGTCACCGGGCGCGCGTTCCGCCGCACGCTGCTCTGCCACGACGACGTCGTGCTGAACCGCAACGGCGCGCGAGGAAGCGTGAAAGGCTTCTGGCTCGCCGCCGATCTGGCCCCGGCGAGCGCATGCTCCGACGGGTTGGCCGACGGCGCAGCCACGTTCCGCACGCCGCGCGGCGGCGTGCTCGAAACCGATCATCCGCTCGCCAAGGCCGCGCTGGCCCACCTCGGCACCATCTGGCCGCAGGCGATCCGCTTCGCCGACCTGCTCGCGCAGGCGATGTCGCGTCTTGCCGCCGCCGGCAAGGAGCCGGACGCCGCCGACGGCGCAGCCGATGCGCTCGCGGGCCTGCTGCTCCAGGCCTATGCCGCGGGCGCGGTGGAGCTGCACCTGGCGCCGCCGCCGCTCACGACCGTCATCGCCGAGCGGCCGGAGGCGAGCCTTCTTGCACGCAAGCTCGCCGAGAGCGGGCCGGTGGTCACCAATCTGCGGCACGTCCGGGTGGTGCTGCAGGACGCGATCACGCGCCGGTTCCTGACGCTGGTCGACGGCACCCGCGCCGTCGATGCGCTGGTGCGCGACCTCAACGCCCAACTCGCGGCGGCGGCGGTGGCAGCCGAGGCCTTCTCCCCGGAGGAGGAGTGCGCGCAGCCTGCGCCCGCCGCGGTGACGCGCGCGCAAGTCGAGGAAAACCTTCGAATCCTCGCGCGCCTCGCGCTGCTGGTGCGATAGCCGGACGCGGATCGCCCGACGAGACGACCCGCCCGTCCGCCATTCAGCGCAGTCCCCCGCGCTCCTCCACGAAGCGGACCACTTCGGCGACGCCCTCGCCGCTGCGCAGATTCGTGAACAGGAACGGGCGCTCGCCGCGCATGCGCCTTGCATCCCGTTCCATCACGGCGAGAGACGCGCCGACATGGGGCGCAAGGTCGATCTTGTTGATGACGAGGAGATCCGAGCGCGTGATGCCGGGCCCGCCCTTCGACGGGATCTTGTCCCCCGCCGCGACGTCGATGACGTAGATCGTCAGGTCGGCCAACTCGGGCGAAAAGGTCGCCGCGAGATTGTCGCCGCCCGATTCGACCAGAACGAGATCGAGATGGGGAAACTTCGCCCGCAACGCGGCGATGGCCGCGAGATTGATCGAGGCGTCCTCGCGGATGGCCGTGTGCGGGCAGCCGCCGGTTTCGACCCCGACGATGCGCTCGGACGCGAGCGCGCCGGAGCGCACGAGGTATTCGGCGTCCCACTTGGTGTAGATGTCGTTGGTGACAGCGGCGATCTCGTAGCGGTCGCGCAGGCGCTTGCACAGCGCGTCGACGAGCGCGGTCTTGCCGGAGCCGACCGGGCCGCCGACGCCGACGCGGAGAGGCCCGTTGGGGCTCGCCGTTTGCCCGGCTGCGTGCGGTGTGCGTGTGTCCATCGTCAACTCCGAAACAGCCGTGTGTACTGCGTCTCGTGCCGCATGCTGGCGATGTCGGCGCGGATCGTGGCGCTGCCCACCTCCTCGAGCGGCGTTCCCTGCGCGCGCGCCCCCGTGGCGGCGACGACCGGCGCGAGCGCCGCGAGCACCTTCTGGCCGGCCGTCTGCCCAAGCGGAACGAGCCGCACGCCGGCCGAGACGAGGTTCGCGGCGAGCGCCTGCAGATAGGCGCCGAGCGCCGGATCGAGACCGATGCCGTGGCCGGCGCTCGCCGCCGCGACCGCCACCGGATAGGCGACCGGCCCGTCCCAGGCCGTCGCCAGCCGGTCGAGCGCAGCGCACGGCCAGGCCTCGCGCGTCGCCTCCAGGAAGGCGCGGCCCTGCGCGGTCGTCTCCAGGTGGCGCTCGCGGGACGGCGCGAGCGCCGCCGCCAGCTCGGCGACGCCGGCGAGCTTCGCCTCGCCGCCGCTCTCGACCGCGCGATAGGCGTGAACGAACAACACCGCGTCGCAGAAGCCGCTCCCCTCCGCGATCACCGCCGCAAGCCAGCGCCGCAGCGTTTCAGCATCGCAGATGTCGCCCGCCTCGACGGCCCATTCGACGCCGCTCGAATACGAGAAAGCGCCGACGGGATAGGACGGCGAGAGCCACGCCATCAGCTTGTAGAGCGCGGGCGGATCGGGCGGACGCCGGGTCACGGCTCCTCCCCATCACGGCCATGATGCGGGTGGGCATGAGGATGCGCGTGGGAATGGCCGTGCGCGTGATCGTGGCCCGCGTGGCCGTGGCCATGCGCGGCGAGCTGGCCGATCGCCTGGCCGTAGGCGCCCGGCTCGGGGTCGAACGGCGCCTCCCGCGGGGTGACGCGCGCGCCGAGATGCACGAGCATTGCTTCCAGCACGTGGTCGCGGCGGATGCGCAGCGTCTCGCCGACGATCTGCACCTCCGTATGGCGGTTTCCGAGGTGCCAGGCGAGCCGCGCGAGCTCCGTCGCGTTCTCCGCCTCGATGTCGAGCACCGGCTCCGGCTTGCCGGCGACCAGCACGATCGCGCCGTCCTCGAGCACGAGGCCGTCGCCGTCGCGCAACGCCACCGCCTGCGGCAGATCGAGCAGGAAGGTCGTGCCGTTCTCGCCGGTGAGCACGATGCGGCGGCGATGGCGCTCGTCCGCGCCGAGCGTCACGCGGTCGATTACGCGGGCCGGATCGACCCCGCTTGCGCGCACGAAAGACGAGGAGCGGAGCATGCCCGAGCCTAGAACAGGAAGTAGCGCTGCGCCATCGGCAGCACCTCGGCCGGCGCGCAGGTGAGCAGCGCGCCGTCGGCCCGCACCTCGTAGGTCTCGGGGTCGACGGTGATCGCCGGGGTTGCGTCGTTGTGCACCATGCTCTTCTTCGAGATGCCGCCGCGCGTATTTTCCACCGCCACGAACTCCCGCTCCACGCCGAGCCTCTCGCGCAGGCCCGCTTCCAGCGCGGCCCTGGACACGAAGGTGAGGGCGCTCGCCGTGCGCGCCTTGCCGAAGGCCGCGAACATCGGCCGGTAGTGCACGGGCTGCGGCGTCGGGATCGAGGCGTTGGGATCGCCCATGGGTGCCGCCACGATGGCGCCGGCCTTGATCACGCAGTCCGGCTTCACGCCGAAAAAGGCCGGCGCCCACAGCACGAGGTCGGCGAGCTTGCCGACCTCGACCGAGCCGATGTGCCGGGACACGCCGTGCGCGATCGCCGGGTTGATCGTGTATTTCGCGATGTAGCGCTTCACGCGCACATTGTCGTTGTCGCCGCGCTCCTCCTCCGGCAGGCGGCCGCGCTGCACCTTCATCTTGTGCGCCGTCTGCCAGGTGCGGATGATGACCTCGCCGACGCGCCCCATCGCCTGGCTGTCCGACGACATCATCGAGAGCGCGCCGATGTCGTGCAAAATGTCCTCGGCGGCGATCGTCTCCTTGCGGATGCGGCTCTCGGCGAAGGCGAGGTCCTCGGCGATCGCCGGGTCGAGGTGGTGGCACACCATCAGCATGTCGAGATGCTCGTCGATGGTGTTGCGGGTGAACGGCCGCGTCGGGTTCGTCGACGAGGGCAAGACGTTCGGCAGGCCGGCGATCTTCATGATGTCGGGCGCGTGCCCGCCGCCCGCGCCTTCGGTGTGGAAGGCGTGGATGGTGCGGCCCTTGAAGGCCCTGATCGTGTCCTCGACGAAGCCCGATTCGTTGAGCGTGTCGGTGTGGATCATCACCTGCACGTCGTAGGCGTCGGCGACCGAGAGACAGCAGTCGATCGCGGCCGGCGTCGTGCCCCAGTCCTCGTGCAACTTGAGCGCGCAGGCGCCGCCTTCCACCATCTCCTCCAGCGCCGCGGGCAGCGAGGCGTTGCCCTTGCCGGCGAAGCCGAGATTGACGGGCAGGCCGTCCGCGGCCTGGATCATGCGCGCGATGTGCCACGGCCCCGGCGTGCAGGTGGTCGCGAACGTGCCGTGCGCCGGGCCGGTGCCGCCGCCGAGCATGGAGGTGATGCCGGACATCAGCGCCTCCTCCACCTGCTGCGGGCAGATGAAGTGGATGTGCGTGTCGAAGCCGCCGGCGGTGAGGATCTTGCCCTCGCCGGCGATCACCTCCGTGCCGGGGCCGATGACGATGGTGACGTTGGGCTGGATGTCGGGGTTGCCGGCCTTGCCGATCGCCGCGATGCGGCCGCCCGTGATGCCGACGTCGGCCTTCACGATGCCCCAGTGGTCGACAATCAGCGCATTGGTGATGACGGTATCGACCGCGCCGTGGGCGCGGGCCGCCTGGCTCTGGCCCATGCCGTCGCGGATCACCTTGCCGCCGCCGAACTTCACCTCCTCACCATAGGTGGTGAAATCCTTCTCGACCTCGATGAACAGCTCGGTGTCGGCGAGCCGCACGCGGTCGCCGACCGTCGGGCCGAACATGTCGGCGTAAACCGAGCGCTCGATCCTCGCGGCCATGCGCGCCCTCTCCTAAAGACTGCGGCCGTCGAACGTCTTGACCGGCAGCGCTTCGACGTCGACGCCGTCGAGGCAGCGGACGTTGATCGCGACCATCTCGACGCCGTCGGGCCCCCGGCCGCGGGCGAACGACTGAATGCCGCAGGTCGCGCAGAACAGGTGGTGAATGACGTGCCTGTTGAACTGATAGTCGGTCAGCGCGTCCTCGCCGGACAGGAGCTTGAAGCGTTCCGCCGGCGAGAAGGCGAGCAGCGAGCCCAACCGGCCGCAGCGCGAGCAGTTGCAGGATATCACCTCGCCGAGCGCGAGCGCGACCTCGTAGCGGACCCGCCCGCACTGGCAGCCGCCGGTATAGGTTTGCATCGGGGCGTCTCCCTTCTCTCAATCCGCCGGCCGCTCCTGCCGCGCCGGCCCGTCCAATTGTCCCATCACATTCTGGCGAAAACCGTAGATCGTGCGGCGCCCCGAAAGCGGAACGAGCGTCACGGTGCGGCTCTGCCCCGGCTCGAAGCGCACGGCGGTGCCGGCGGCGATGTCGAGCCGCATGCCGCGCGCCTTCTCGCGATCAAACCTCAGCGCCGGGTTGGTTTCGAAGAAATGATAATGGCTGCCGACCTGGATGGGCCGGTCGCCGGTGTTGGCGACCTCGAGCGTCACGGTCTTGCGCCCCGCGTTGAGGACGATCTCGCCTGCGCGCGGGATGATCTCGCCGGGAATCATGCGCGCCTCCTCACGCGGCCAGCACCATGACGAGTCCCGCCGCCGCGATGCCGGCGCCGAGGGCGCGCGCAAGCAGCGGGCGCGCGAGGGCAAGCGCGCGCCGCCCGGCTGCGACGCCCGCGCCGTGCAGCAGCGCGGTCGCAAGCATCAGGCCGGCGAGATAAGCGGGCGCAGCGCCGCCCTCCGCCCCGTGCGCCTGCCCGTGGACGAGCGCTGACAGCGCGATCAGCGCCCCGCCGAGCACCAGCGGCGCCCGCGCGGCGGCGGCGGTCAGCGCCCCCAAAGCCGCCACGGAGCCGGCGATCGCCGGCTCGACGAGCGGCACAAGGATCCCACACGCGGCGGCCACGGCCGCGCCCGCCATCGCGGCGACGAAGATCGCGGGAAAGACGAGCGGCCGCAGGCCGCCCGCCAGCGCCGCCCACAATCCCACCGCGAAGGCCGCGAGCAGATGGTCGAGCCCGCTCAGCGGGTGGGCGGCGCCCGCCGCGAACGTCGCGACATGGCCTGCGCCCCCATGGGCGGACGCGATCGCCGGGCCGAGAGCCACGAAAAGAACGGAAGGTCCAAGACAGCGCAGAAATCGCATGATGCGCACCTCAACGAATGGGATCGTGCACGGTGACGAGCTTTGTGCCGTCGGGGAACGTGGCCTCGACCTGCACGTCGCGGATCATCTCCGCCACGCCCTCCATCACCTGGGCGCGGGTGAGGACGTGGGCGCCGGCCTCCATCAGCTCGGCGACCGTGCGCCCGTCGCGCGCGCCTTCGAGGATGAAGTCGGAGATGAGCGCCACCGCTTCCGGATGGTTGAGCTTGACGCCGCGTTCGAGCCGTCGGCGCGCGACCATCGCGGCCATGGCGATCAACAGCTTGTCCTTCTCGCGCGGAGTAAGATGCATCGCCTCTTCCTCACATGACCCAGAGCCGCGGCACCGGCACGCCGAGCGCGGACAGGAGCACGGCCATGTCGGCGCGCAGCGCGGCGCCCGCCGCGGCGACGAGGCGCGCGACGCACAGGCCGTTCCAGGAGGAAACCCCCATTTCGCCCGCGAGCCGGCCCGAAACGGCGCGCATCGCCTCGACGTCCCCCTCGCCGCCCGGCGCCATGACGACCGTCGCCATCGCAATGCCGCCGCGCGCGATCGCTGCCTCGCCGAGCTTGCGCGCGATCGCGCCTTCGAGCCTGAGCGTGTCCGCGAAGACGAGGCGGCCGGCCCGGCGCACCCGCCAGCGGTCCACGAGGCGCCCCGTCTCGACGGTTTCGCCCATCGCGGCGCGGCCGAAGACGACCGCCTCCGCGAGGACGAGGCGCGCGCCTTCGCTCAAGTTCACGTCGATGGTGCGCTCGAACCGCGCCGCCTCGAAGACGATCGTCTCCTGCGGAAGCCAGGCGAGGCGGGCGCCGGCGCTGAGCGTGAGCCGCACGGCCATCCGCGCCGCGGCCCCGGGCGAGCGATAGACCTTCTCCGCCGCTGCGGTCGTGACCGTGACCGCGGCATCAAGGCCGAGCGCAAGGTCGAAGCCGAAGCGGTCCCCGCCCGCGACGCCGCCTGCGGTGTTGACCAGCACGGCTTCGAGCGCGCGGGGAGCGGCGTTGGGAAAGCGCACGCGCAGCGCGCCTTCCTCGCGCAGGCGGCGGGGCCGCGTCACGCCGCCCTCTGCCGCGACCGCGAGCGCGACGTGGGCGCGCACGCGGTTCGCGGCGAACACCGCGTCGCCCTCCAGGGTCGGCGCGGCGTCCCCCGCGCGTGTGCCCGCTGGCGCAAGGCCCGCGCGGCCCGGCGCCGGACCCGGGTCAAGCCGGGACGGCAGCACGTCCAGCCCTCCACCCGGCGCCTCGCAGCAACGGCCCGCCCGCTCCCTCATGGCCCGCCTCACAGCGCGAGCGCGCGCCGCAGCGCGCCTTCGTCCATGTCGTCGGTGCCGCAGGCATAGACGACGGCGCCGCGGTCCATGACCACGAAGCGGTCGCCGAGCGCACGGGCGAAATCGAAATACTGCTCCACCAGCACGATCGCCATCCGGGCGCTGTCGCGCAGATAGGCAATGGCGCGGCCGATATCCTTGATGATCGACGGCTGGATGCCTTCCGTCGGCTCGTCGAGCAGCAGGAGGCGCGGGCGCATCACCAGCGCGCGCCCGATCGCGAGTTGCTGCTGCTGCCCGCCGGAGAGGTCGCCGCCGCGCCGGCGCAACATGTCCTTGAGGACGGGAAAGAGGTCGAAGACCTCGCGCGGGATGGAGCGCTCCGCGCGGCGCAAGGGGGCAAGGCCGGTCGCGAGGTTCTCCTCCACCGTGAGCAGCGGGAAGATGTCGCGGCCCTGCGGCACATAGGCGATGCCGCGCCGCGCGCGCTCGTGCGGGGGAAGCCGCGTGATGTCCGCGCCGTTCCACGTCACGCGCCCGCGGCTCACGGGCTGGTGGCCGGCGAGCGCGCGCAAAAGGCTCGTCTTGCCGACGCCGTTGCGGCCCATCACGCAGGTGATCTTGCCCTCCTCGGCGGTGAGCGAGACCGCGCGCAGCGCCTGCGCCGCGCCGTAATGCAGGTCGATGGCGCTTGCTTCGAGCATCACACGCCTCCTTTCCGCTCGCCGCCTGAGGAGAGAGAAGAAGATTCCAGCCGCTGCGCGACGCTCCCCATCTTTCGTCACCGCCCCAGATAGACCTCGATCACGCGCGGGTCGGCCGAAACCTGGTCGAGCGATCCTTCGGCGAGCACGGAGCCTTCGTGCAGCACGGTGACCTTGACGCCCAGCTCCCGCACGAAGGCCATGTCGTGCTCGACCACGACGACGCTGCGCTCCCGATTGATCTCGCGCAGAAGCTCCACGGTCTGCATCGTCTCGGCATCCGTCATGCCGGCGACTGGCTCGTCGACGAGCAGGAGCTTCGGCTCCTGCGCAAGCAGCATGCCGATCTCCAGCCACTGCTTCTGCCCGTGCGAGAGGCTGCCGGCGGGGCGCGTGCGGAACGGCAGCAGCCGCGTGATTTCGAGGATGCGCGCAATGCGCGCCTGCTCCTCGCCGCTGTCGCGCCAGAAGAGCGTGGCGCGCACCGTGCGGTCGCCCTTGAGCGCGAGGCGCAGATTGTCCTCGACGCTGTGGCTCTCGAAAACGGTGGGCTTCTGGAACTTGCGGCCGATGCCGAGCGCGGCGATCTCCGCCTCGTCGAGCCGGGTGAGGTCGTGAATGCCGTCGAAATAGACGTCGCCCTTGTCCGGGCGGGTCTTGCCGGTGACGATGTCCATCATCGTCGTCTTGCCGGCGCCGTTCGGCCCGATGATCGCGCGCATCTCGCCGGGTTCGATCGCCAGCGAGAGGTTGTTGATGGCGCGAAACCCGTCGAACGTGACGGTCACGCCGTCGAGATAGAGCAGGGCCGGGGTCGTGCGCGGCTCCATGGTCTTCTACTCCGCCGGCTGGGCCGCGGCCGCGCGCTGCGCCTCGCGCCGGGCCGCGAGCGTCTTTTGCCGCTCCGCGCGCCAATGCCGCCATGTGCCGACCACCCCGCGCGGCAGGAGCAGCGTCACGGCGACGAACAGGGCGCCCAGAACGAACAGCCAGTACGGCGCAAGCGCGCCGCTCGTGAAATAGGTCTTGGCGTAGTTGACGAGGATCGCGCCCATGACCGCGCCGGTGAGCGTGCCGCGCCCGCCGACCGCGACCCAGATCACCGCCTCGATGGAATTGGCCGGGGCGAACTCGCTCGGATTGATGATGCCGACCTGCGGCACGTAGAGCGCGCCGGCCACGCCCGCCATGCAGGCGGAAAGCGTGAACACGAACAGCTTGTAGGATTCGACGCGATAGCCCAGAAAGCGCACGCGCGCCTCCGCGTCGCGGATGGCCACCAGCACTTTCCCGAGCTTGGACGCGATGATGGCGCGGCAGAGCAGGAATCCGCCGGCGACCGCGAGCGCGGACAGCGCGAACAGCGCGGCGCGCGTGCCCTGCGCCTGCACGCTGAAGCCGAGAATATCCTTGAAGTCGGTGAGCCCGTTGTTGCCGCCGAAGCCGAAATTGTTGCGGAAGAAGCCGAGCATCAGCGCATAGGTGAGCGCCTGCGTGATGATCGAGAGATAGACGCCGCTGACGCGGCTGCGGAACGCGAACCACCCGAACACGAAGGCGAGCAGCCCCGGCACCAGCACCACCATGAGGGCGGCGAACCAGAACATGTCGAAGCCGTACCAGTACCAGGGCAGCTCCTTCCAGTTGAGAAACACCATGAAGTCCGGCAGCACCGGATGGGCATAGACGCCGCGCGGGCCGATCTGCCGCATGAGATACATGCCCATCGCATAGCCGCCGAGCGCGAAGAAGGCGCCGTGGCCGAGCGAAAGGATGCCGCAGTAGCCCCAGATGAGGTCGATCGCGAGCGCAAGCAGCGCATAGCAGAGATATTTGCCGAACAGCGCCATCACATAGGTCGGCACGTGCAGTGGCGAGGAGGGCGGCGCGAGCAGGTTGAGCGCCGGCACCGCGACGGCGAGCGCGAGAATGAGCGCGAGGAAGACCGTCGCGCCACGGTCGAGCGTGCGGGTGAGGAGGAACGCGCTCCTCATGGGGCGGCCTCCTTCCTTCTTCCCGTTCGCGGGGAGAGGCGAGGAATCAAGGCGGCAATCCTCATGCCTCCACCGCCCGGCCCTTGAGGGCGAACAGCCCGCGCGGGCGCTTCTGGATGAACAGGATGATGAGCACCAAAATCGCGATCTTGCCGAGCACCGCGCCGGCGAACGGTTCGAGGAACTTGTTGGCGACGCCGAGCGTCAGCGCGCCGACCAGCGTGCCCCAGAGATTGCCGACGCCGCCGAACACCACCACCATGAAGGAGTCGATGATGTAGCCCTGGCCGAGATTGGGACTCACATTGTCGATCTGCGACAGCGCAACCCCGGCGATGCCGGCGATGCCGGAGCCGAGACCGAAGGTGAGCGCGTCGATGCGGCCGGTGCGGATGCCCATCGAGGCGGCCATGGCGCGGTTCTGCGTCACCGCGCGCATCTCGAGCCCGAGGCGCGTGAAGCGCAGCATGGCAAGAAGCGCCGCGAAGACGGAGAGGCCGAAGCAGACGATCCACAGGCGGTTGTAGGTGATGGTGAGCTGGCCGAGCTCGAAGGCGCCGCTCATCCACGAGGGCGCGCCGACCTCGCGATTCGTGGGGCCGAAGGCGGTGCGCACCGCCTGCTGCAGAATCAGCGACAGCCCCCAGGTCGCGAGCAGCGTCTCGAGCGGCCGGCCGTAGAGGAAGCGGATGATCCCGCGCTCGATCAGCACGCCGACGAGGCCCGCGACGAGAAAGGCGAGCGGCACGGCGATCATCAACGCGTAGTCGAACAGCGCCGGATTGTGCGTGCGGATCGCCTCCTGCACGACGAAGGTCGTGTAGGCCCCGAGCATGACCATCTCGCCGTGCGCCATGTTGATGACGCCCATGACGCCGAAGGTGATGGCAAGCCCGATCGCCGCCAGCAGCAGCACCGAGCCGAGCGAGAGCCCGTACCAGGCGTTCTGCAGCGCCGCCCACAGCGCGAGCGTGCCCTTGATCGACGCGATGGCGTCGGCCGCCGCCGCCTTCACGACGTCCGGCGTGTCGGGCGGCAGGCCGGCGAGCAGGGCGAGCGCGTCCTGGTCGCCGCGGCCGCGGATCACCGCGACGGCGGCGAGCTTCTCCTGCGCGCTCGCGCCGCGCGTGTAGAGCCGCACGGCGGCGCGGGCCTCTTCGAGCGCGCGCTTCACCCGCGGCTCGGTTTCGCGGGCGATCGCCGCGTCCAGCGCGTCGAGGGCGCCGGCGTCGCGCGATCGAAAAACCGCCTGCGCGGCCTCGAGGCGTTTTCCCGGATCGCGCGCCAGCAGCGTCAGGCCGCCGAGCGCGGCCTCGGCTGCGCGGCGCAGCCGGTTGTTGAGCCGCACCGGCTTGAGCGGCGCGGGCGGCGCGCCGATCGCTGCGCCGGTCGCGGCGTCGACGAGCCGCGCGCCTTCCTTGATGAACACCTTGCGGCTTTCGGGATCGAAGAGGAGCCGCCCCTCCTGCAGCGCGGCGATGATCGTCGCGGCCCGGGCGTCGCCGCTCGCGGCGGTCGCCGCGATCGCGGCCTCCGTCTCGCCGAAGGAGTCGGCGGCGAACTTCGCGAGCGCCGCTTCGAGGGGCCGTGCGTCGGCCGGCCGCGGCGCAAGGCTCAGGCCGACGGCGAAGGCGAGCGCGATCAGGCGGGCTAGGCGTGGCATTTCTCGTGTCCCGGCCGGTGCGGCGGCGGAGGCGGGCCGCGCCTCCGCCGTTCAAGCGCGATGCGTCACTGCGTGCTCGGTCCGCCGCACTTCTTGAGCCTGGTGTTGTAGTTGCCGCACTTGAGCGTCACCCAGTCGGCTTCGAGCTCCTTGGAGCCCTCCAGGTAATCGGACCAGGCGTCGCCGGGCACGAGACCCTCGGTCTTCCACACCACGTCGAACTGACCGTCCTCGCGCACCTCGCCGATGAGGACCGGCTTGGTGATGTGGTGGTTCGGGAGCATCTTCGCGATTCCGCCGGTGAGGTTCGGCGCCTCGATGCCGGGCAGCGCGTCGATCACCTTATCGGGATCGGTCGTGCCGGCCTTCTCCACCGCCTTCACCCACATGGTGAAGCCGATGTAGTGCGCCTCCATGGGGTCGTTGGTCACGCGCTTGTCGTTGCCGATGAAGGCCCGCCACTTCTTGATGAACGCGGCGTTCTCCGGCGTGTCGACGGACTGGAAGTAGTTCCAGGCGGCGAGATGGCCGACGAGCGGCTTGGTGTCGATGCCGGCGAGCTCCTCTTCGCCCACCGAGAAGGCCACGACCGGAATCTCGGTCGCCTTCACGCCCTGATTGCCGAGCTCCTTGTAGAAGGGCACGTTGGCGTCGCCGTTGATGGTGGAGACGACGGCGGTCTTCTTGCCGGCCGAGCCGAACTTCTTGATGTCGGCGACGATCGTCTGCCAGTCGGAATGCCCGAAGGGCGTGTAGTTGATCATGATGTCCTCGTCCTTCACGCCCTTGGACTTGAGGTAGGCTTCGAGGATCTTGTTGGTGGTGCGCGGATAGACGTAGTCGGTGCCGGCCAGCACCCAGCGCTGCACCTTCTCCTCCTTCATGAGGTAGTCGACCGCGGGGATGGCCTGCTGGTTCGGCGCGGCGCCCGTGTAGAACACGTTGCGCTCCGATTCCTCGCCTTCGTACTGCACGGGATAGAAGAGGATCGAATTGAGCTCCTTGAACACCGGCAGCACGGATTTGCGCGAGACCGACGTCCAGCAGCCGAACACGACCGCAACCTTGTCCTTGGCGATCAGCTCGCGCGCCTTTTCGGCGAACAGCGGCCAGTTCGAGGCGGGGTCGACGACCACCGGCTCGAGCTTCTTGCCCAGGAGGCCGCCCTTCTTGTTCTGCTCGTCGATGAGCATCAGCATCACGTCCTTCAGCGTCGTCTCGCTGATGGCCATGGTGCCGGAAAGGGAGTGGAGGATGCCCACCTTGATGGTGTCCTGAGCCGTGGCGGGCGCGGCCGCGCCCAGAGCCACGGCAAGGCTCGCGCCGGCGATCCACCGGCTGGCCGTTCTTCGGGTGACGCCCCTGTCGATCACGTTTGACATGTGAACGGATCCTTCGCAGCGGTTGAACGGGTGCGACCCGGCCCGGCGCCCGTCGCGCTCGAAGGAATCGCAAGCCGTGTGCCAGTTTGCTGCGCCGCCGCAAAGGCGTTGTGCCGCCTCGAAAAATTCCGCCGCAACGAGGCCCGCGCGCCGCGGCGGCGGACTCAAGGCCGCGGGCCCAAGGCCAATCTGCCTAGAGAATAGGCAAAAACCCGATCTGCTCGATGCTGAGACTCTGGGCAGGAGGGGCGACGCCGTCAGCCGCCGGCGTTCTCGCGCAGGCGCCGGGCGTCGGCCGCGCGCAGCTCGGTCTTGAGAATCTTGCCGTAATTGTTCTTCGGCAGGGCCTCGACGAACACGTAGTCGCGCGGACGCTTGAAGCGGGCGATGCGCGACAGGCAGAGCGCATCGAGGCTCTCGGCGCTCGCATCGCCCACAACATAGGCAACGACGATCTCGCCCCATTCGGGGTCGGGCCGGCCGATCACCGACACCTCGCGCACGCCCGGCGCTTCGAGCAGCACTTCCTCGACCTCGCGCGGATAGATGTTGGAGCCGCCGGAGATGATGAGGTCCTTGGAGCGGTCCTTGAGGGTGAGATAGCCGTCGGCGTCGAGGGCGCCGAGATCGCCGGTGTGCAGCCAGCCGTTCTTCAGCGTTTGCGCCGTCGCCTCGGGGTTGCGCCAGTAGCCGGGCATGACCACGTCGCCGCGGCACAGCACTTCGCCGACCTCGCCGGCCGGCACGGGCTTGTCGTTGGCGTCCGCCACCATGACCTCGACGCAGGCATAGGGCCGCCCGGCGGAGGCCAGCCGCTCGCGCCAGCGGGGATGGTCGCGATCGGCGATCTCCTCCTTGGACAGGGTGGTGATCGTCATCGGGCTCTCGCCCTGCCCGTAGATCTGGGCGAAGCGCGGCCCGAACCGCTTGAGCGCCGCGAGCGCGTCCTCGACATACATCGGCGCCCCGCCCCACACGATGGTGCGGATGTTGTCGGGGTCGCAATCTGCACGGCTCTCCACGAGGCGCTTGATCATGGTGGGGGCCGCGAACATCGAGGTGCGCGGCCAGGCGTCGATGAGCGCGAGCACCTCCTGCGGCTCGAAGCCGCCCGATTCGGGAACGACGTTGACGCCGAGCCGCGCGACATGCGGCAGGATGTAGAGGCCGGAGCCGTGGCTCATCGGCGCGGCGTGCAGGATCGGGTCGCCGGGCGCGACGGGGTCGACCTCCGCCAGATAGGCCTGGCTCGCCCAAGCGAGCACGCGGTGCGTCAGCATCGCCCCCTTGGGTCTGCCGGTCGTGCCGGAGGTGTAGAACAGCCAGGCGAGGTCGTCGCCCGCGCGCGGCGTAACCTCGACGGGCTCATGCGTGAACAGGGCTTCGTAATCGGCGCTGCCGATGCGCACGAGGCGCTCGAGGCTTGCGGGCGCGTGTGGGGCGGCTTCGTCGTCGAGGTCGGCCGAGGCGAAGCAGACGCGCGCGCCGGAGTGCTCCAGGATGTAGGCGAGTTCGCGCCCGTGCAGCTTGGCGTTGACCGGCACGGCCGCAAGCCCGGCGTGCCAGATGCCGTGCATCACCTCGACGTATTCGGAGCAGTTCTTGGCGAAGATCGCGACGCGATCGCCGATCTCGAGCTTGAACCGGCCGCGCAGCGCGCCGGCCAGGCGCGCCGCCCGCTCGGCGAGCTCCGCATAGGTGCGGACGACCCGTTTGCCCAAGCCCACCGCCGGCCGCCCGCCATGGGCGCGCCCTGCGCGATCGAGCCACAACGCCAGATTCATGCCACCCCTCCCTGGTCGCACCCCCGGGGGGACGGTAGCACAGGCTCACGTCGCGTTGAGCCAGCCGAAATGCACCGGATAGCCCTCGCCGGCGAGCAGCGTCACGGTCTCGTAGAGCGGCAGCCCGACGATATTGGTGTAGGAGCCCACGATCTTGATGACGAACGTGCCGGCCAGCCCCTGGACGGCGTAGCCGCCCGCCTTGCCGCGCCACTCGCCCGAGGCGAGATAGGCCTCGAGATCCTCGCGGGACAGGCGCTTGAAGCGCACGCGCGTTTCGACCAGCCGGCGCCGGAACGCCCCCGCCGGCGTCACCAGGCAGACGCCCGTATAGACGCGGTGGCTGCGGCCGGACAGAAGCCGCAGGCACTGGGCGGCCTCGTCGATCAGCTCCGCCTTCGGGAGAATGCGCCGGCCCACGGCCACCACCGTGTCGGCGGCGAGGACGAAGGCTTCGCGCAGCGCGTCGTCCTTGCGCACCGTGTCGAGCGCCGCCTCGGCCTTCTCGCTGGCGAGCCTCAGCGCGAGCACGCGGGGGCGTTCGCCCTTTCTGGGCGTTTCGTCGACCGCGGTGGGCAACAGTTGGTCCGGTTCGATGCCCGCCTGGTTGAGCAGCGCCAGCCGGCGCGGCGAGCCCGACGCGAGCACGAGCTTGGGGCGCCCGGTCATCGGCTCGCTCGTTTCCGGCCCGTGCGGCCCCGGGGCGCGCCCTCGGCCGGGCGGGCCCGCAGCCGGGGCGGCGTGCTGGCGGCCGGCGCCGCGGCCGGGCTGATCGACGGCCGCATTACTTGAACCGGTAGATGATGCGGCCCTTGGTCAGGTCGTAGGGCGTCATCTCGACCAGCACCTTGTCGCCCGCGAGCACGCGAATGCGGTTCTTGCGCATGCGCCCCGCCGTATGGGCGATGATCTCGTGATTGTTCTCGAGTTTGACGCGAAACATGGCGTTCGGAAGCAGCTCCGTCACGACGCCTGGAAACTCCAAAAGTTCTTCCTTCGCCATGCAGACCCGACGTGTTTTCGCTCGAAGCGGGAACCCTCTCCCGGAGGGAGAGCGGACTGCAAATTCTAGCCTCCGGGAATGGGCGCGGAAACTAGCGGAATCGCTTGTCGCCGACAACTCACTCGTTGACCAGGCCGCCGCGGCCGAACCGCTCGAGGATGCGGGCCGACAAAAGGTCGCGGACCGCGCGGTAGGCGTCGAGGCGCTGCTCGCGGCTGCCCTCCACGGCCGTCGGGTCGGACATGGGCCAGTACTCCACCTCGGCCGCGAGCGTGCGGGTGAGATCGAGGGCCTTGTGGTGGGCCTCCGGCGCCAGCGTGATGATGAGGTCGAAGCTGAGGCCCTCGGCGTCTTCAAGGTCCTCGAAGGTGCGCGGGCGATGCCGCCCGATGTCGATCCCGATTTCGTCCAGCACGGCGGCGGCGAACGGGTCGGGGTCGCCGCGGCGCACCCCGACGGACTCCACGTAGACGGAACGGCCGACGAGATGGCGAAACAGCGCCGCCGCGATGGGGGAGCGCACCGCGTTCCACCCGCACGCAAACAGCACCGCCTGCGGCGTCCGACCCCGCCCGCCCGCGCTCACCCGATCAACCCTTCCAGTGCAGGACGCAGATGAGCGTGAACAGGCGGCGCGCCGTGTCGAAGTCGACCTTCACCTTTCTCTGCAGCCTCTCCATCAGAAGGCGGGAGCCTTCGTCGTGGAGTCCGCGCCGGCCCATGTCGATCGCCTCGATCTGGCTCGGGCTCGCGCGGCGGATCGCCTGATAGTAGCTGTCGCAGATCATGAAGTAGTCCTTCACGATGCGGCGGAACGGCGTCAGCGACAGAATGTGCGTCATGACCGGCTCGCCCTTGGCGTCGCGAATGTCGAACACCAGCCGGTTGTCGACGATGGAGAGCTTGAGCTCGTAGGGGCCCTTGTCGTGGCCGTTGGGGGCGAAGACGTTGTCCTCGAGCAGATCGTATATCGCGACCGCGCGCTCGTGATCCACGTCGGGGTTGGAGCGGCCGATCGAGTCCTCGTCGAGGGTCACCGCGACGAGGCGCTGGCTCGATGCACCGGAGTCGCGGCGGGCCATCAGGTCTTCGCCGCCGGCGAATGGTCGCGCCGCGGCACGGCCCTCCCGGCCCTTGCCGACGGCCGCATGCGCTCCGGGATCGCCTGGTTGTTCTCCGGGCCCATGGACACCACAGTCACGGCGCGGCGCGGGGCATTGTCAAGCCTGCCGGCTCAAGTGTTGAGCCGGATCGCGACCGAGCGCGCATGCGCGTCGAGCCCCTCGGCGCGGCCGAGCGCGATGGCGGCCGGGGCGAGCTTGCGCAGCGCGTCCGGCCCGAGCTTGAGGATGGAGGTGCGTTTCATGAAATCGAGCACGCCGAGGCCCGACGAAAAGCGCGCCGAACGGGCGGTGGGCAACACGTGGTTGGAGCCCGCCACATAGTCGCCGATCGCTTCCGGCGTGTGGTGGCCCAGGAAGATCGCGCCCGCATTGCGGATGCGCGCGGCGAGCGGCTCGGGATCCTGCACCGCGATCTCGAGATGCTCGGGGGCGATGGCGTCGACCAGCGGCACCGCTTCGTCGAAGTCGCGGACCAGGATCACGGCGCCGAAGTCGCGCCAGGACGCGCCGGCGACGGAGGCCCGCGGCAGCGCGGCAAGCTGCCGCTCGACCGCGCTCTCGACCGCGGCGGCGAGCGTCGCGTCGTCGGTGATGAGGATCGCCTGGGCGGCGGCATCGTGCTCGGCCTGCGCCAGGAGATCGGCGGCGATCCACGCGGGCTGTCCGTGGCCGTCGGCGAGGATCAGCACTTCGGAGGGGCCGGCGATCATGTCGATTCCGACCTTGCCGAAGACCGCGCGCTTGGCGGCCGCCACATAGGCGTTTCCGGGCCCCACGATCTTGGCGACGGGCGCGATCGTCTCGGTGCCGTAGGCGAGCGCGGCGATCGCTTGCGCGCCGCCGATGCGATACACCTCGTCGACCCCCGCGAGCTGTGCGGCCGCGAGCACCAGCGGCTCGAGATGGCCGTCCGGCGCCGGCACCACCATGGCGATGCGCGGCACGCCCGCGACCTTCGCCGGCACGGCGTTCATGAGGACGGAGGAGGGGTAGGCGGCGGTGCCGCCCGGCACGTAAAGTCCGACCGCCTCGATGGCCGTCCACCGCGCCCCGAGCTCGACCCCCAGGGCATCGGTGTAGCGCTCGTCGCGCGGCAGCTGGCGGCGGTGATAGGCCTCGATTCGGTCGCGCGCGAAGGCGAGCGCCGCAACCGTCTCGCGGTCGCAGCGCGCGGCGGCGGCCGCGATCTCCTCGGCGCTCACCCGCAGGCCGACGGCATCGAGGTCGAGCCGGTCGAAGCGCCGGGTGAAATCGACGAGCGCGCGGTCGCCGCGCGCGATCACCTCCGCAATGATGGCGCGAACGGCCTCGGCGACGTCATGCGCCGCCTCGCGCTTGGCATCGAGAAAGCGCCGGAAGCGCTCCGCAAAATCGGATTCGCGCGTATCGAGCCGAAGGGGCATGCCGGTGATCCCGCCGGGCGGGAGCGCGGCGCATTCCGCGCCTTCGGCCGCCCGTCACCGGTCAATGGCGTGGGGCAAGCGGCCCGTCAACCCCGGCGGGGAGGATTTCGATGGCGTGATCGGGACAGCACGACGCCGACCAAGCGGGGCCGAGATCGGCGAGCTCGACCTCCAGGCATTCGACTTCGAGGCGCAGCGCCGCGCCGCCCGAAAACACCAGCGTCACGACGCCGGCCGGCGCTGCGGTCTCCACGAAGTCGACCGCGAGAAGGTTGAGCACCGCGTCCTTGTCCTGCGGCGCCACGTTGCGGCACTTGCAGCTCAGCACGCGGTCGAACCGCAGCGCCGCGAAGCGCCGCCTGTATTCCGGCTGGGCGCCGTAGGCCGCCTCCCAGTCGAAGCGCCCGACGCCCAGGACCAGCCGATGCTCGGAGGGCCGCCAGCGAACGTCCGCGACCTTGACGATCGCGTCCTGCACATGCGCGGAAACAACCTCGAGATCCTCTTTGTCGAGCGCGATGAGCTTCAAGAGGTTCATGGCCGCAGCCGTCGGAACGGGTCTCACCTGCGGTAGGTAGCGATACCGCCGCAGGGCCGCAAGATGCCGGCATGATTGAAGTGAATTCCGAGAAGCCGCGCCCCGGGCCCGTTTTCCGGGGTGGCCGCGCCTCGGGCGCGTCGCGGACGCGCCCTGCCGCCGCTGCCGAGAGGGCACCGGTCTTATCGCTCCCGCGGGGCCTCAGCGCCTTTTGCGCAGGCTCGCCCCGCGGCCCCGGGTGGCCTACATTGCGCCGACGCCAGGGGCGAACGGGAGGTGGACCGTGGACGAACAGAGCGGACAATTCGGCGTGGTGCCAAGGGACGTGCTGCTGGCGCAGGACGGTCTCGGTTTTCTCAAGGCCATCGTGGAGGGGAAGCTGCCCTCGCCGCCGATCACGGAAACGCTCGGCTTCGAGCTGATCGATGTCGAACACGGGCGCGCGCTCTTCGCCGGCGTTCCCACGTTTCGCCACTACAATCCGATCGGCGTCGTGCACGCCGGCTTTGCCGCAACGCTGCTCGACTCGGCGCTCGGCTGCGCGGTGCACTCGACGCTCGCGCGGGGCGAAGGCTACACCACGCTCGAACTCAAGCTGAACCTCGTGCGCGCCATCACCAAGGACACCGGCCGGGTCACCGCCGAGGGACGGCTGTTGCATCGCGGCCGCACGGTCGGCACCGCCGAGGGCTATCTGCGCGACGCCGAAGGCCGGCTTTACGCGCACGCCACCACGACCTGCATGATCTTTCCCGCGAAGGACGCATAAGCGGGCCCGCGGTCTTCGTCCGCTGCGCGGGCGGTTCCCGTGGCGCCGTGCGGGAAAAGTCGCGTCGCTCAGCCCGGCTCGCGCCGGTGAGGATCGAAGCGCTTCTTCAATCCGCTCCAGCATGCGATGTAGTCGTCCTGGCGGACGTCGAGAGCCGCCGCATAGCGGGTCACGCGCTGCGGATAGCGCGTCTCGAACATGAAGGCGAGCGTGTCGGCGAGCTTCACGGGCTTGAGCTCGCACGTGCTCGCGTGCTCGAAGGCCTGCGCGTCCGGACCGTGCGGCAGCATCTGGTTGTGCAGGCTGAAGCCGCCGGGCGCGAAGCCCTCGGGCTTGGCGTCGTAGACGCCGTACACGAGGCCCATGAACTCCGACATGATGTTGCGGTGATACCAGGGCGGGCGGAAGGTGTCTTCGGCCACCGACCAGCGCTCGGGAAAGATGAGGAAGTCGACATTCGCGGTGCCGCGCGTCTCCGACGGCGCGGTGAGCACCGTGAAGATCGAGGGGTCGGGATGATCGAACAGGATCGCGCCGACCGGCGAGAAGCGGCGCAGGTCGTAGCGGTAGGGCGCGTAGTTGCCGTGCCAGGCGACGACGTCGAGGGGCGACTGGCCGATCTCGGCCGCATAGAGGGCGCCGCCCCATTTGGCGAACAGCGTCGACGGCGTCTCGTCGTCCTCATAGGCGGCGACGGGAGTGTGAAAATCGCGCGGATTGGCGAGGCAGTTGGCCCCGATCGGGCCGCGGTCCGGCAGCGTGAAAGCGCCGCCGTAGTTCTCGCACACATAGGCGCGGGCAGGGCCGCCGAGGAGCTCCACCTTGAAGATGACGCCGCGCGGAATGACGCAGATCTGTCCCGGCTCGATGTCGATGACGCCGAACTCGGTGCGGAAGCGCAGGCCGCCCGCCTGCGCGACGACGAGCATTTCACCGTCCGCGGTGAAGAAATACTCGTTCGCCATCGAGCGGGTGACGAGCGCGACATGGGTCGCCATGCCGGCCTGCGTGTCGGAATCGCCGGCCGTCGTGATGGTGCGCAGACCGGTCACGAAGGTGAGCGGCTCGTCGGGGATCGGGATCGGGCTCCAGCGGAGCTGGCCGATCGGCAGATCGTTCTCCTCGCGGTCCGGCGCGGTGCGGATGAGGCCGCGGTCGACCTTGCGGTAGCGCCCCGTGTGCTTGACGGAGGGGCGGATGCGGTAGAGCCAGGAGCGCTGGTTCGTCGCCTGCGGCGCCGTGAAGGGCGAGCCGGAGAGCTGCTCGGCGTAGAGCCCGTAGTTCACCTTCTGCGGCGAGTTGCGGCCGACGGGCAGCGCGCCCGGCAGCGCCTCGGTCTCGAAACTGTTGCCGAAGCCCGACATGTAGCCGGGGATGATGGCGCTGTCCCGCGCCGTGGCGAGACCGGACACGGTCTGCACGTTCATGGGCGTCTCCTTCCCGGCGTCGCGCGCGTCCTGGCGAGGAGCCGCCGGCGCGCGTTTTTGGTGTCGGGTGCAACTATACCCCGATCGCCCGCAGCGCCGCCAGCCGGGGGGCCGGCTTCGGGAGGTTGCGGCGCTGCGGAGGCGCCGTTATGAATGGCCAATCTGCGCCCAGGCCCCGAGACCGCCGGCGCGATCAACCCATCCCGCTCAACCGCAGTCTGCCTCGTTCCCGCATGGCCCGGCTTGTGATGAAATTCGGCGGCACTTCGGTGGCCGACATCCCGCGCATCCGCAACGTCGCCGCCCACGTCAAACGCGAGGTCGATGCGGGGCATGAGGTGGCGGTCGTGGTCTCGGCCATGGCGGGCAAGACCAACGAGCTCGTCGCCTGGTGCCGCGAGGTCTCGCCGCTGCACGATGCCCGCGAATACGACACCGTGGTCGCCTCGGGCGAGCAGGTGACGTCGGGGCTCCTCGCCATCGCGCTGCAGGCGATCGGGATCAACGCCCGCTCGTGGCAGGGCTGGCAGCTTCCGATCCTGACCTCGGACGCGCACGGCGCCGCCCGCATTCTCGACGTCAATGGGGCGGAGCTCGTCAGGCGCTTCAAGGAGCGCCGCGAGGTCGCCGTCATCTCCGGCTTTCAGGGCATCCACAAGGAAACGGGCCGCATCACCACGCTCGGCCGCGGCGGCTCCGACACGTCGGCCGTCGCGGTGGCGGCCGCGATCAAGGCCGACCGCTGCGACATCTACACGGACGTCGACGGCGTCTACACCACCGATCCGCGCGTCGTTCCGCGGGCGCGGCGGCTCGAGAAGGTGGCGTTCGAGGAGATGCTCGAGCTTGCCTCGCTGGGCGCCAAGGTGCTTCAGGTGCGTTCGGTCGAGCTCGGCATGGTGCAGGGCGTGCGAATTTTCGTACGATCGAGCTTCGATCGGCCGGAGGACATCGACCCCCACGGCGACCCGCCCGGCACCCTGATCTGCAACGAGGAGGAGATCGTGGAACAACAGGTGGTCACCGGCATCGCCTTCTCCAAGGACGAGGCGCAGATCTCGATCCGGCGGGTGCAGGACAAGCCGGGCGTGGCCGCTGCGATCTTCGGCCCCCTGGCGGAGGCCAACATCAACGTCGACATGATCGTGCAGAACGTCTCCGCCGACGGCGCGACGACCGACATCACCTTCACGGTTCCGGCCGCCGATTATGTGCGTGCCGGCGAGGTGCTGGCGAAGGCCAAGCCGCATATCGGCTACGAGCGGCTCGACGGGGCGACCGAGGTCGCCAAGGTCTCGGTCATCGGCATCGGCATGCGCAGCCATGCGGGCGTCGCCGCCCAGGCCTTCAAGGCGCTGGCCGAGCGCGGCATCAACATCCGCGCGATCTCGACCTCGGAAATCAAGTTCTCGCTGCTGATCGACGAGGCCTATACCGAGCTTGCGGTGCGCACGCTGCACTCGCTGTACGGCCTGGACAAGGCCTAGCCTTCGGGCGGCGCCGAGCGTGCCGTCACGACCCCTGCGCGGCCGTGGGGCGCCGCGGCAGGCGCGCCCCCGCGGCGCGGCGTTCCGCAGATGTTCGGGACGGCCCGGCGCCTCCCCGGGGAGCCGGGGGCTCGCGGCCTCGACGGG
The DNA here is from genome assembly GCA_019689555.1 of Variibacter sp. Classification (GTDB taxonomy): domain Bacteria; phylum Pseudomonadota; class Alphaproteobacteria; order Rhizobiales; family Xanthobacteraceae; genus JADGHE01. Next base: position 75,546 of record JADGHE010000003.1, read on the forward strand.
AAGCGCGGCGGAGGGCGGGCGTCTCGAAAAACAGCGGCGGATGACCGGGCCCCGCCCGGGACATCGCCGGGGAACGGACGAAGGATCGCGGCTCTCGAGCCCTTCCTTGCTCAGGGGGCGCCGCGGGCAAATCGGCGGGTGCCCCCCGCTATGGCTTGCCGTTTGCATGCTGCATTCGTTATAGGCCTGGGGCAGATCGGCCGCCGCGGGTAAGCCGGATTTTGCCGGGAGTGTTCGGCGATCCCGGCCGGGCTCACAGGCGGGCCTCGGAATGCGGCACTAGGGACCCGAATGTCGATGCGTGGCGCGCTCGGCGGTCCGCGCGTGCTGCTGCGCCGGCTCCGCGAAGTCATGGCGGAACCGGTCAGCGCGCAGGAACGCCTCGACAAGATCGTCGTGCTGATCGCCGCCAACATGGTTGCGGAGGTCTGCTCGGTCTATATCCTCCGCGTCGACGGGACCCTCGAACTCTACGCCACCGAAGGTCTCAATCGGGAAGCCGTCCACCAGACGGTGATCGGGCCTAACGAGGGTCTGGTGGGCCTCGTCGCGCGCGAGGCGAACCCGATCAGCCTCTCCGACGCCCAGTCGCACCCCGCCTTCTCCTACCGGCCGGAAACGGGCGAAGAAATCTACCACTCGTTCCTGGGCGTGCCGATCCTGCGCGCCGGCAACACGCTCGGCGTGCTCGTCGTGCAGAACCGGGCGCGGCGCACCTACTCCGAAGAGGAGATCGAGGCGCTGCAGACCACCGCCATGGTGCTGGCGGAGATGGTCGCCTCGGGCGAGCTTTCCTCTCTCGCCCGCCCGGGGCAGGAACCGGCGGTGCGCCGGCGCCTGCAGCTCAGCGGCGTCGCCCTCGCCGAAGGCATCGCGCTCGGCCATGTGGTGCTGCACGAGCCGCGCGTGGTCATCACGAACTTCATCGCCGACGATGTGCAGAAGGAGCTGAAGCGCCTCGAGGACGCCGTGAGCTCCCTGCAGTCCGATCTCGACACCATGCTGACGCGCGGCGACATGGCCGACGGCGGGGAGCACCGGGAGGTGCTCGAAGCGTTCCGCATGTTCGCCTACGACCGCGGCTGGCTGCACAAGATGCGCGAAGCGATCATGACCGGCCTCACCGCGGAAGCCGCGGTCGAGCGGGTCGAGTCCGATACGCGCGCGCGCATGATGCGGCAGACCGACCCCTATATGCGCGAGCGCCTGCACGATCTCGACGATCTCGCCAACCGCCTGTTGCGCCAGCTCACGGGGCAGAGCCAGGCGAGCACGCGCGATCGCCTGCCCGAGAACGCCATCGTCGTCGCCCGCAACATGGGGCCGGCCGCCCTGCTCGACTACGACCGCTCGCGCCTGCGCGGCCTGGTGCTGGAGGAGGGCGGCCCCACCTCCCATGTCAGCATCGTGGCGCGCGCGCTCGGCATCGCCGCCGTCGGCCAGGTCGCCAACGCGACCGGCCTCGTGGACCCCGGCGATCCCATCATCGTCGACGGGCTGTCCGGCGAAGTGCATGTGCGGCCGGCGCCGGACATCGAGAACGCCTACGTCGAAAAGGTGCGCTTCCGCGCCCGCCGGCAGGCCCAGTACCGGCAGTTGCGGGACCGGCCGTGCATCACCCGTGACGGCCAGGAGATCACGCTGATGCTCAATGCCGGGCTCCTGGTGGACCTGCCGCACATTGCCGAGACCGGGGCGGCGGGTATCGGCCTGTTCCGCACCGAACTCCAGTTCATGGTCGCGGCCACGTTTCCGCGCACGAGCGAGCAGTTCAAGCTCTACGATGCGGTGCTCAACGCCGCGGGCGAGCGGCCGGTGACCTTCCGCACGCTCGATGTGGGCGGCGACAAGGTGCTGCCCTATATGCGTATGGTCGAGGAGGAGAACCCGGCGCTCGGCTGGCGGGCGATCCGCCTCGGGCTCGATCGCCCCGGCCTCCTGCGCAGCCAGATCCGCGCCCTGCTGCGCGCGGCCGCCGGCCGCAAGCTGCGCATGATGTTTCCGATGGTGTCGACCATCGACGAATACGACCGCGCTCGTGCGCTGGTGGAGCACGAGCTCACCCATCTGCGCCGGCATGGGCACACCCTGCCGGAGCAGATCGAGATCGGCGCCATGCTGGAGGTTCCGGCCCTGCTCTATCAGCTCGACGAGCTTCTGGAGCGGGTCGACTTTTTGTCCGTCGGTTCGAACGACCTCGTGCAGTTCATGTTCGCGGCCGACCGCGGCAACTCCTGGGTGGCGGACCGCTTCGACCCCATCTCGGTGCCGGTGCTGCGCGCGCTGCGCCACGTGGTCGAGCGTGGCAAGGCCCACGGCAAGCCGGTCGCGCTGTGCGGCGAGCTCGCCTCCAAGCCCATCGGCGCGCTGGCGCTCGTCGCGCTCGGCTATCGCGTGCTCTCGCTGTCGCCCTCCGCCGTGGGGCCGATCAAGTCGATGCTGCTCGCGCTCGACACCCGGCGCGCGACCGAGCTCGTGCACGAGCTGCTCGACCGGCCGGCGCCGCGCGTCTCGATCCGCGACCGGCTGGCGGCCTTCGCCGCAACGGAAGGACTTCAGTTCTGATCGAGTTCTGATCGCCCGATGCTGCAACCGGCCAAAGTCGATGCGCTGATCGCCCGCCACGCCGCCGTGGAGGCCGAACTCGCGTCCAATCCCGATCGCGAGACCTATGTGCGGCTGTCGCGCGAATTTGCGGAGCTCGCCCCGCTGGTCGCCACGGCCCGCGCCTACCGGGCGGCGAACGAGGAGCTGCGCGAGCTGCAGCAGATGCTGGCCGACCCGTCGACCGACGCGGAGATGCGCGCGCTCGCCGCCGCCGAGGTGCCGATCGTCGAGGCGCGGCGCGCCGCGCTGGAGAAGGAGCTGAGGGCCGGCCTTCTGCCCAAGGACGCGCTCGACGAGCGCAACGTGATTCTCGAAATCCGCGCCGGCACCGGGGGCGACGAGGCCGCGCTCTTCGCCGGCGACCTGTTCCGCATGTATGAGCGCTACGCGGCGAGTCAGGGCTGGACCGTCGAGGTGATCTCGGCGAGCGAAGGCGCGATCGGCGGCTACAAGGAGATCATCGCGGAGGTGCGCGGCCGCGGCGCCTTCGCCAAGCTCAAGTTCGAATCAGGCGTGCACCGCGTGCAGCGGGTGCCGGTGACCGAGGCCTCCGGGCGCATCCACACGTCGGCTGCCACGGTCGCGGTGTTGCCCGAGCCCGAGGATGTCGACGTCGCGCTCAACGACGCCGACCTCAAGATCGACACGATGCGCTCCGGCGGCGCCGGCGGACAGCACGTCAACAAGACCGAATCGGCGGTGCGCATCACCCACATTCCGACCGGCATCGCCGTCGTCGTCCAGGAGGAGCGGTCGCAGCATCGCAACCGCGCCAAGGCGCTCACGCTGCTGCGCGCCAAGCTCTACGAGCTCGAGCGCGCGCGGCGCGACGCGGAGCGCGCGGCCGAGCGGCGCGGGCAGGTGGGATCCGGCGACCGTTCCGAGCGCATCCGCACCTACAACTTCCCGCAGGGGCGCGTCACCGACCACCGCATCAACCTCACGCTCTACAAGCTGCCGGAGGTGATGGAGGGCGAGGCGCTCGGCGAGATCATCGACGCGCTCGTCACCGAGCATCAGGCGGCGCTGCTGGCCGCCGAGGAGGCACCGGCGTGAGCGGCACGAGGCCATTGCATCGGCCCGCCTCTCCGCGCTCGCGGGATGTGATCGAGCCGCGCGCGCAGCCTTGCGCGTCGGAAGAAGGCACGTCGCGAGCCGCCGTGGACGCAGAAGAAACCCCGCGCCCCGCAAGCCATGAGCGGGAAACGCCGCCGGCCGTCCGCAACGTGGGCGCCGTCGCCGTTCATGCGGACCACACGGTCGCGCGCGTGCGCAGCGCGCTGGCGCACGCCTTCGCGCGCGCGGGGCTCGACACGCCGGCGCTCGATGCGCGCGTGCTGTTGCAACATGCGCTCGGCTGCGACCACGCCGCGCTCGCCGCCGATCCCGACCGCAGGCTCACCGCCGCGGAGGCCGAGCGCGTCGCCGCCTTCGCCGCGCGCCGGCTGCGGCGCGAACCCGTCGCCTATATCGTCGGCGAGAAGGAGTTCTTTGGCCTTCCGCTCCGCGTCACCGACGCGACGCTGGCGCCGCGTCCCGAAACCGAGACGCTGGTCGAGGCCGCGCTCGCGGCCGTTGCGGCGCGCGGCGCGCGGGAGAGGCCCTTGCGTCTCGCCGATCTCGGCACCGGCTCAGGCGCGATTCTGCTGGCGCTGCTGCGCGCATTGCCGCAGGCGCGCGGCATCGGCATCGACATCAGCGCTGCGGCGATCGCGGTCGCACGCGACAACGCCGCGCGCCTTGCGCTCGCCGCGCGCGCGGTGTTCGCGGTCGGCGACTTCACGGCGCCGCTCGCGGGGGGCTACGATCTCGTCGTGTCGAACCCGCCCTATGTCGAGACGCGCCGGATCCCGGCACTTCCGCCGGAGGTGCGGGAGCACGAGCCGCGCCATGCGCTCGACGGCGGGCCCGACGGGCTCGCCTTCTACCGTCGGCTCGCCGCCGATGCGGCGCGAATCGTGGCCCCGGACGGGCATGTGGCGGTCGAGATCGGCGCGGGGCAGGTGGAGGCCGTGACCGCGATTTTTGCGGCCTGGGGATGGGAGCCCGCCGGCCCCGCGAAGGCCGATCTTGCCGGCATTCCGCGCGCGCTCGTTGTGCGGCGGCGTTGACGCCGTCAAGCCCACAGGCCGCAAAAAAACCGCTTGGATTATGCGGCGGGAATGATTACGTTTGCCCTAGATATCGACCCAAGCTGGTTCGCACGCCGCCGAGGAGCCCGGAGTATATTCCGCGAGGCTGGCGAGGTGCCGAAAGCGATTGCGTTCCGAGCGACGATAACAGGAACCGTCAATCAGGAAGCGGTTCGCACGTTGGGGCGAGCATGCCTTGTTGTTCGAGGGGCGCGCGCGTCCGAAGGCGAAAGCGCGCATGACGAGGGGTTAGCGAAGCTGCGGGAAGCGGCCGCGGGTTTACGTTTGCTGCTGGCATCGTAAAGGCACAGACACACAGCGCTCGGCATGTAGCAGGCGATCGGTGCCGCGTGAGCAAGGCGCGATCGTGCGGATGCCGTGGCGACGCGCATGGTGGCCATGCCCAGTGCGTATGGCTTGCCGCGCGTGAAAAACCTGCCGTGCAAGCAAGACCAAAACCTGGTGGCCCGCCACCGCCAACCGGAGGGTGATAAAGCAACACGCCATGAGAAACGGTCAGAACAAGCGTATGCGGGGACGCAACCGCAAAGGCCAGAATCCGCTGACGCGGGTTTATGAATCCAACGGCCCTGACGTGAAGATTCGCGGCACGGCCTCTCACATTGCGGAAAAATACGTGCAGCTTGCCCGCGATGCGCTCTCGTCCGGGGACCCGGTGGCGGCCGAAAACTACTATCAGCACGCCGAGCACTATTTCCGCCTCATTGCAGCCGCGCAGGAGCAGTTCCGCCACAACGCGCCCTTTGCCCGTGACGGCGAAACCCGTGACCTTGCTTTCGACGAGTTCGACGACGAGCTGAACGACCAGCCGGCCATCGGGGGCGAACCCTACGCGCCGCGCGAACCCCAGCCCTACCCGCCGCGCGAATCCCAGTCCTACCAGTCGCGAGACGCGCGCTTTGCGCCGCGCGAACAGGGCCAGCCCTATCCGCCCCGCCCCGCGACCGAAAACGCGCCCGTGAGCGAGGAGGGCGAGGACGTGGAGCGGCTTCCCGCCTTCGTCACCGGCGGCGCCCCGCAGCCTGCGCCCGCCCAGGCCGCCTACGGCGGCAACGGACACGAGGGCGGATCGCCGGACCGCTTTCCGCTGCATCGGCGCCGGCGGCGCCGCCACGGTCCGCGCGCCGAATCCCCTGCGAGCGCGGGCGCGGAGCCCGGCGATTCGACGACCGCCCCGCGCACGCCCAGCGAGTAGGATCGACGATCCGCCACCTTTGACCCGGGATCCGGGCCGTGATCTTTGACCCGGGATCCGGGCCCAAGGCGCGCCCCGCGGCTCGTTCTACCTGTGGCTCGTTACGGCGGTCGCGCCGCCCGGCGAGGGCGCCAGCACCGGTTCGAGCGCCGGCACCAGCCGGCGCTTTTCGCGCCGCGCCGGAATGGGCCGATACACCTGCTTCATCGCCTCGACGATGTGCACGCCCGCGAACGGCGCCGAGATGCTGGCCGCCGCCGTTTCCCAGGCCGCCGCCGACCGCAGAAACCAGTTGCGCGGGATCGGCGGCACATAGAGCGCCTCCGCCCAGCCGGTGGGCGTGAACCACGATTCCCGCAGCAGATGGGTGATCTGGGCGCGCGAATAGGGGCGGCCGTTGCCGAAGGGCGTCGTGTCCATGCGCGCCCACAGGCCGCGGCGGTTGGGAACGACCGCGAGCAGCCGGCCGCCGGCGGACAGCACCCGCCAGACCTCCCGCAGGAGAGCCACCGTGTCGTGCGATATTTCGATGGCGTGGACGAGCAGCATCCGGTCGATCGTGGCGTCCGCCAGCGGCAGTTCCAGCTCGTCGACGAGCGCCGTCAGGGTCGGCCGCTGCGACGGCCACTTCACGACCCCCTGCGCCGCCGGCATGAAGGCGATGCAGCGTTCCGCCTCGTCGCGGAAGAGGCCGAGATAGGGCGTGGCATAGCCCATGCCCGCGACGCGCATGCCGCGCACGTCCGGCCAGCGCGCGCGCACGCCGCGCCCGATGAAACGCCGCGCCACCATGCCGAGCGGCTGCGTGTAGAAATGCCGCAGGTCGACGACGTCAATCATCAAACGCTCCGCGGTTTGGTGATGGCCGGCATTGTGCTACTGGTGCGCATCCAACGATCGGTCAGGCCCATGCCCGCGAAGATTCATCAGTTCATGTGCCTGCAGGATAATTTCGGCGTCCTGCTCCACGACGAAACCAGTGGCGCCACTGCCGCCATCGACGCGCCGGAAGCGGCCGCGGTCGCGAGGGCGCTCGCCGAAACCGGCTGGCGGCTCACCGACATCCTGGTGACGCATCACCATAGCGATCATACGGCCGGTATCCCAGAACTGAAACAACGCTACGGCTGCCGGGTCGTCGCCCCGCGCGGGGAGGCGGCGCGCATCGACGGAGCGGACGACACCGTCGGCGAAGGGGAGAGCGTGACTGTGGGCACGCTCTCGGCGCGCGTGATCGAGACGCCCGGCCATACCGCCGGCCACATCTCCTACTGGTTCGAGGCGGAGAAGCTCGCCTTCGTCGGCGACACGCTTTTTTCGATCGGCTGCGGCCGCGTCATCGAGGGCACGCCGGAGATGATGTGGAACTCGCTCGCCAAACTGCGGGCGCTGCCGGACGACGCCCGGTTCTACTGCGGCCACGAATACACGGCCTCGAACATCGCCTTTGCCTTGACCGTCGATCCCGACAATGCGGCGCTGAAAGAGCGCGCCGCGGAGGTCGCGGCGCTGCGGGCGGAAGGAAAGCCGACGCTGCCCAGCACCATCGGGGTCGAGAAGGCCGCCAACCCCTTCCTGCGCGCCGACGATCCCGCCCTGGCCGCGCGGCTCGGCCTCGCCGGGCGGCCGGCGGCGGAGGTGTTCGCGAGGATCCGCGGCGCGAAGGACACCTTCCGCGGCTGAGCGGCCGGCGGGTCGCACCGGACCGAGCCTCGCGCCCGCGCGGCATCGCGCGATCCCCGTCGCGGGCCTTGGCGCCGCATCCCAGGGGCGCCCCTGCCGAAGTGACTCCGGGAAGGGTCGGCTGACCCTCCCGCGCCCGCGCGCCTGCGGGCGAAGGCGCGCGGCCGCCCGTCGGTGCGCGCCCGTCAGTGCGCCATGAACACCGGCAGCTCGGTCTTGGCGAGGATGTGGCTCGTCGCGCCGCCGAAGATCATCTGCCGCAGGCGGCTCTGCGTATAGGCCCCCTTCACCAGCAGATCGCAGCCAAGCTCGGTCGCCTTGTAGAGCATCATCTCGCCCATGCTGCGCTCGCCTGGATCGACCGTCACGGCCTCGGCGTCGATGCCGTTGAGCTGCAGATAGCGGGCGAGCTCGGCGCCCTCCGGACCGGGCACCATGCCGCCGGTGACGGTGAGCACCGTGACCTTCTTCGCCTGGCGCAACAGCGGCATCGCGAAGGCAGTGGCGCGCGCCGTCTCGGTGCTGCGGTTCCACGCGATCACGATGTTCTCCCCGAGCGTGGCGGGCGGCTTGGGCGGCGCGATGAGGATCGGGCGGCCGCTCTCGAACAGCGCGGCCTCGACCGCCGCCATGCTGGATCCGGTCGGGTAGGAGCCCGGCCGGCCGAACACGATCACGTCGAACACGCGACCGTAGCTGCCCACGAAGGCGTCGCGGGCGGCGTCCGACTCGGTCCAGCCGTAGGAGAGCGTGGCGGGACGCCGCCTCCCGCGCGGGACGCCGTGGGCGGCCATGAAGGCTTCGAACATCGCCTGCGCTTCCTTGGCGAGCTCCGCGTCGCGCGTCTCCGCGACCGCCCAGGCGTCGGCGACGATGAGATCGGCGGCGACGAAGTCGCTGATCGCCGCCCGCAGCGCGAAGCCCTCGATGTAGCTGTCGAAGCGTTTCGCGAACAGCAACGCCGTCTCCAGCGTCGCGTTCATGAGATCGCTCTTCTCGGTGGGAACGAGAATGGCCTTCATGCTCACCATCGCCTCCCGCTTTGGCGCAATGTGCCGCTGATCCCCGTCATCGGCGCGTTCCCGGCGCTTCTTCTTGAATTGAATCCGGCCTGATGGCGCGCAGCGTGACCAAGGTGCCGCAAGTTTGCAAGCGTGCCGGTTCGCAAGTCCGCAAACATGCGACCCGAACGGGTTGACGCGCGCGGCGCGCTTCACGCTCGAGCGGCGCGTTTCAATCTGTCGTTGCAGCGCGCTTGCGGCGGCCCAGCAAATCCTTGGCGGCGAGCACGCCGCCGCCCGAGATCAGGGCGGCCGAGAGCGCGAGCATCGCGCTTGCCTCCGCGAAGCCGGCCAGCACCAAAAAGGCGGTCGACAGCACCGGCGCGCCATAGGAAAGAGCCCCGAGCACGCGGATGTCGCCGCGCTTCACGCCGAAGTCCCACGCGTAGAACGCAAGCCCCACGGGCCCCACCCCGAGCGCCGCAACCGCGAGCCACTGCGCCACGCCCTCGGGCCAGACGGTCTCTTCCAGGGCGAGGTGGAAGAGAGCGGCCAGCGCCGCCGTCGCGAGGCAGAAGCCCGCGACCGCATCCGTCGGCACGGCCGCGAAGCGGCGCAAGAGCACCGAATAGGTCGACCACACGAAGGCCGCGACGAACGCCGCCGCGAAGCCCGGAACATAGTCGACCGCAAGCGCAAAACCCCGCCCGCCGGTGAACAGCAGGACCGTGCCCGCAAGCCCGAGCAGCGCTCCCGCCACATGATGCGCCTTGAGCCGTTCGCCGGGCAAGAGGGCGGAGAAGAGCACGATGAGCAGCGGCCAGAGATAGTTGATGAGCCCCGCTTCGGCGGGCGGCGCGGTCTTGAGCGCTGTAAAGTAGAGGGCGTGGTAGCCGAACAGCCCGCCCACCCCGAGCGCCCAGGCTTCGAGCGGCAGCCGAAGGGCGCGCGCCGCGCTTCCCCGCACGCACCAGCTTCCCGCTCCGATGGCCCCGCCGATCGCGAACGTCATGGCCGCGAGCTGGAACGGCGGCACCCGGCCCGAGGCGGCGGTGAAGACCGCGAGCAGAGACCACAGCAGGATGGCGACGGTTCCGACGAGCGTCGCGCCCGCGCGCGTCGATGCAGGAAAAGCGGTGGCTTTGCGGCCCATGCGCGAGCCAATAACCGAAGCCCGCGGTCCGCGCCAAGGCACGTCGGGCGTGCCGGCTGCCCTTTCGCCTCACGCGCCGACGAGCGGCGGCAGCTCCGCAAGCGTCTTCACCTCGAAGTCGGGCGCCCCCGGCAACCGCTCGCGCTTCTGCCCATAGCGGTTGCACCACACGACGCGCATGCCGAACGCGGACGCCGCATAGGCGTCCCAGGCATTCGAGGACTGGAAGCTGATCGCCGCCGCGGGCAGCGCGAGCCGATCGAGCGCGAGCTGATAGACGCGCGGATCGGTCTTGAACACGCCCGCCTCCTCTGCCGAGATCACGGCGTCGAGCAGGTGGCCGATCCGCGCGTTCTCGATGGCCGCGCGCAGCATGCCGGGCGTGCCGTTGGAGAGGATCGCGGTCTTGAGGCCGGCCGCGCGCAGGCGCTCGAGCGTGGCGGGCACTTCCGGGAAGACGTCGAGCTGCAGATAGCACGCCATCAGCCGCTCGCGCAGCGCGGGGTCGTGGACGTCCAGCGTCTCGAGCGCATAGTCGAGCGCGTCGCCGGTGACGCGCCAGAAATCCGCGTGGCTCCGCTGCAGCGAGCGCAGCCAGGTGTACTGGAGCTGCTTGTCGCGCCACAGCGCGGTGAGCGCCGCGAACTTGTCGCCCAAGGCGTCGCGGCACTGGGCTGCGGCCGAGGCATAGTCGAACACCGTGCCGTAGGCGTCGAACACGCAGGCCTTTATGCCGTCGAGCCTGTCGGGCATGGGTCAGCCTCCGGTGCCGCGGATCGGATAATTCCGCTCCTGAATCACCTTCACGCCGCCGAGGATGGACGCAAGGTCCGGCCGCGCCCACGGCGCATTGGAAATGTCGATGATCTGCGCCCGGCCTTCCGGATTGACGAGGAAGAGCCCCGGCTCGGCGAAGGGGCGATCGGTCTCCTGAGGCGAACGCGGCTCCGAGATGTAGAGGCCGAGCTTGCGCATCTGATCCAGGCTGAGATCGTAGCCGACCGGAAACGTCCAGCCCTCCTCCTCAAGCTCCGATTCCGCCTTCTCCTTCGGGTCGGCGGACACGACCAGCACCTCCACGCCCAACGCGCGGAAGTCCTTGAGCAGCTCGCCGAGGCCCTTGAGGTAGCGGCGGCACACCGGACAGTGCTTGCCGCGATAGACGACGAGCAACTGCCAGGCGCCCGTGCCGCCGACCTTGATCTCGCCGCCGCCGGCCCTGGGCAGCGTGAAGCTCGGGAAGATTGCCCCGGCCTGCATTTTCGTGGTCGTGCTCATGGATCCTTCCCTCGTTCAGACGGCATAGGCGGGCGCGCGCCGCGCAAGGCCGTCGAAGGCGTCGAGCAGGCGCTCGCGCCAGGCCGCGACCGGATCGTCGGCGGCGAGCAGCGGCACGGGGCTGATGCAGCGCGCCCATTGCAGCATGCCGAAGACGATGTAGTCGGCGTACAGGGGTGATTCGCCGCCGAGATAGGGCTGGGCGCGCAGCGTCACGCGCACGGGCTCGAGCGCCGCGCGCAGCGCCGCCACATTGCCTTCGCGGTCGGCGACGACCTCCTCAAGCCGCTTGCCGAAGCGCTGCTCGCGGCTTTCGCGGAAATAGGCGCGGTCCTTTTCGTGAAGATGCGCGTAGATGTCGAGCAGCACGACGCGCGCGACCGCGCCGAGCAGCACCGTGTCGGCCCAGCTGTTGACCATGCGCGTCACCGCGCGGCAGGCGGAGCCGCCGAACAGCGACGGCGCCTGCGGATAGGCGTCCTCCAGGTAGTTGGCGATGGTCCATGAATCGAACACAATCCGCTCGCCGTCCACCAGCACCGGCACGCGGCCCTGGCCCGAAAAGGCGATCGCGTCCTTCTCGGTGAAGCGCCAGGGAATGGTCTCGAAGGCGAGCTTCTTGTGCGCCAGCGCGAGCTTGGTGCGCCAGCAATAGGGGCTGAACCGGCGCTCCGGTTCGGCCCCGGCGAGATCATACAGAACCCGGGCCATGGGGCGGCCTCAGCGCCCGGAGGCGGCCGCAGCCGCGGCGGCGGCCACGGACTCCGCCGTTTGGCCGAAGAGAATCCGGCGCTCCTCCTCGGTGCGGATGCCGCCCTGGTCGGGATTGATCTCCTTGGCGAGTTCGTAGGCGCGCTTGACCGCCGGACGCTCGCCGATCCGCTCGAACCAGCGCTTGAGGTGCGGAAAATCGTCGAGGTTCTGCCCTTGCCGCTCCCACGGCACGATCCAGGGGTAGCAGGCCATGTCGGCGATCGAGTACTCGCCGGCGATGTATTCGCGGTCCGCGAGCCGCCGGTTGAGCACGCCGTAGAGCCGGTTGGTCTCCTTGAGGTAGCGGTCGATCGCATAAGGGATCTTCTCGACCGCGTAGTTCTTGAAGTGGTTGTTCTGCCCCGACATCGGGCCGAGATTGGCCATCTGCCAGAACAGCCACTGCAGAACGTCGTAGCGGGCCGGGCCTTCCGCGGGCAGGAACTGGCCGGTCTTCTCGGCGAGATAGACGAGCATGGCGCCCGACTCGAACACCGAAACCGGCTTGCCGCCGCCCTTGGGCTCGTGATCCACCAGCGCGGGAATGCGGTTGTTGGGCGAAATCGCGAGGAATTCGGGCTTGAACTGTTCGCCCTTGCCGATGTTCACGGGAATGATCTTGTATTTCAGCCCCGTCTCCTCGAGGAAGATCGTGAGCTTGTGGCCGTTCGGCGTGGTCCAGTAGTAGAGGTCGATCATCTCTCTCTCTCTCTCTAAGTTGGCGCTTAATCGAGAAGCGCGAGCGCGGGGCGCGCGACGCCCTCGAGGAGTTCGCGGTCGGGCTTTGATCGGGCGAGGACGCGGACGCCGAGCACCACGCCGAACAGGAGCCGGGCGAGATCGTCGGGATCGCGCCCGGGCGCGAGCGCGCCCTCGCTCTTCGCCCGCGTCAGGCAGCGGCGGAAAAAGGCTTCGATTTCCCCGAGCCGCCGGGCGATCGCGGCGCCGAGCGCGTGGTCGTGCGGGGCGACTTCCAGCGCCGCATTGATGAGGAAGCAGCCGCGCCGCTCGGGATCGGCGAGCGAGCGCTCGATGATGTCTTCGACGAAGGCCCGCGCCGCCTGCAGCGGCGGGAGCGCCTGCTCGAGGCGGCGAATGCGGGCGCGCAGCGTGTCGTCGAGATAGCGCTCCAGCGCCTGCTCGAACAGCGCGCGCTTGTCGCCGTAGGCGTTGTAGAGGCTGGTGCCGCAGATCCCCATCGCCGCGGCGAGATCGCGCACCGACGTCGCCGCGTAGCCGCGGTGCCAGAAGCATCGAATCGCGGCCTCCATGGCGGCTTCCTGGTCGAACGCCCGCGGGCGCGGCATGGCTTGGCTTTCCCGCTGCCGGACTCACCGGCGACACGAAACATTTATGTATCGGTCGCTACAGAATGTCGAGCCCGCCCGCCACGAGGGGCGCCATCGGAATGGCTGCGTTGCGGTCAGCGGGGCTGTTCGGCGGCTGCGGGATCGGGCCGCCGGCCGCGGAGCGCCCCGGCCTTGAGCACGATCAGGCCGAAGACCGCGAGCATGGCGAGGACGCCGAGCGGCACGAGCGCGAGCTGCGCCACGCTGCGGGCGAGGAGCGGGCAAAGCCACAGCGCCGCGAGCGCGGTCTTCTCGCCGGGCGCGAAGCCGACGGCGAGCCCGTGCGCGGCGAGAAAGGCGATGGCCGGGGCGAGCACCATCATGTCGTAGTCGAGACTGTAGGGCGTCGCGAACAGGGTGCCGACGCAGAGCGCGGCCGCCTTCAAGGGATAAGGGGCGCCGCCGCGCCAGAGCCGGACGAGCAAGGCTGCGACCACGACGGTGACGAGGCCCTGCACCGTATAGGCCGCGGGCACCGGGGCGCCCCACATCCGGACCCCGGAAAAGACGCTCTGGATCTTGTGCCAGCCGGTGTCGCCGGCCTCCAGCACGACGAGGCGGGTGAAGCGGGTCGAGGCCAGAAACGCCGCCCAGATGTCCGGGCCGAAGGCGAGCGTCGCCGCGAGAACGAGCAGGGCGACCGTCGCCGCCGCGGCGAGGGCGGCGCGCCAGTGGCCGCCCGCGATCAGCGCGAGCGGAACGAGCAGGCCGAACTGCGGCTTGTAGGCGACGAGGCCGAACAGCACGCCGGCGAGCTGCGGCCGCCCCTCGAGCAGCACCAGCGCCCCGCCCACCAGAGCCGCAGTGAGGAAGCCGTTGTGCCCATGGCCGATATTGACGAACACGGCCGGGAAGGCGAGCGCGACGAGCAGCCAGAGGGGGTCGTCCGCCACCCTCCTGCCCCCCGGCGGGGAGGGGCCGGATGCGGCCCACGCGATCACCGCCCACATGGCGGCGAGGTAGAGCGCAAGCGTCGCCCCCTGCCAGGCGGCGAGCGCGAGCGCATAGGGCATCCGCGCGAGAAGAGCGGCGACGAAGAGAAAGAAGGGCGGATAGTGCCAGCCGTAGAACTGCGTCTGCGGCCCGAAGATCGCCTGCTCGCGGGCGAATTGCTGGGCGGGGTCGAAGGGCGCCTCCGGCCGGCCGTCGAGGACGTGGGCGCCGGCCGCATAGACGTTGGAGAAGTCGGTGCCGAGCGGCCTTCCCTGATAGTCGTTGAGCCCGTCGGAGGTCGCGACCAGGAAGGCGAGGCCGAGGCCGGAGGCCGCGAGCACCGCGAGGGCGACAAGCCGCACC
>JADGHE010000075.1 GCA_019689555.1 Variibacter sp.
CCGGCGCGCGGCCCCCGGGGCCCCCCCCCGCGGGGCGCCCGCGGGGGGGGGGGGCCCCGCCCCCCCCCCCCGAGCCGCGGATTACCCCCCGTTGATCGCGATGCGCTTCACCTGCCGCTGCGCCTCGGCCGTCTTCGGCAAGGTCACGGTGAGCACCCCGTTCCGGAACGAGGCGCTGACCTTGTCCTCGTCGACATCCTCCACCGGAATACGGCGCTCGAACCGGCCGTAGAAGCGCTCGCTGAAGAGCCGGTTTTTGTCCTCCGTCTCGGTCTTCTTCTCGCCCCTAATGGTGAGGACGCCGTTCGCGAGCTCCACCTCGACATCCTTCTCGTCGAGGCCGGGCAGCTCGGCCGTGACCTTCATCTCCTTGTCGGTCTCGCTCACCTCGATGTTCGGCCACCCGAAGGAACGGCTCAAGCCTCCGTTGAAGCCGAAGGACGACAGCTCGAAGCTGCGGAAGACGTCGTCGAACAGGCGGTTCATCTCGCGGTGCAACGTGAGGAACGGATTGGCCTCCTCGCCACGCCGCACCGGGACGTCGCGCCCGCGAGTCCAGGGAATGAGATCTCTCACGTTCATGATCACGCCTCCATGTGCTTGCACGCAGAACCGGTCGCGCGGCGGCGCCGCGCGCCGAAACCCGACAGCGGCTCAGCGCGGAAGCGCCTTAAGCCGCCTGCCTGTGTTCGATCTGCTGGCTCTCGGAGACGGCGCCGCTCGACGCGATGGGGATGCGGCGCGGTCTCATCGCCTCCGGCACCTCACGCACCAGCTCGATCTCCAGCAGTCCGTTCGTGAACGTCGCGCCCTTCACCTGGACGTGGTCGGCCAGGTTGAATTGGCGCCGGAACGGACGCGCGGAGATGCCCTGGTAGAGGTACTCGTGCTCGCCTTTATCGGCCTTGCGACCTTCCACGGTCAGCAAGTTCTGCGCGGCCGTCACGGTGATCTCCTCGGGTGTGAAGCCGGCCAGCGCCAGAGAGACGCGATAGGTGTCCTCACCGACGCGCTCGATGTTGTAGGGCGGGTAGTTGTCCTCGCTCAGCCGCAGCGTTTCGTCGATGAGGTCGAACAGGCGATCAAACCCGACGGTCGACCGCCACAGGGGCGTCAGATCGAAGTTCCTCATAGCCATATCCTCAACTGAGCAACATGGATACGAGCGCCTTCCCAGGGGCTTTCGCCCCTCGAGGCTTGCCGGCCCCCAAATGGGCGACCGGGTACGCCCTCGATCTAGGTGCGATGCCCCGCCCGTCAAGGGTTGCGGGGGCGGGTGGCCTCGCGGCGCTTGCGCGCAGGCCCGCCGGGGCCGCCGGTTAGCAAGAACCGAACCTCGAGCGCCTCGGGGGGGCCGCGAGGCGGCGGGAGCCGCGGGCCGCCGCACGCGCCTTACGCCGGCGCCCGACGGGTCGGCCGGGGGTGTGCCGCGCGGGGCGCCGCGGGCGATGTGCCGGCCGGGGCGCCGGGATCTTGAGGCGCGGTTTTTCCCTTCCTATGTCCATTTCGCCTAGGCAGGAGGACCGCCCCTCCGTGGCTTCTTTGGCAGGAGGGCGCCCCTCCTTGGCTCTTTCGACAATTCGGTTTTGAAGATGGAGGAACGCAAAATGCAGCTCCGCCCGCTCCACGACCGTGTCGTCGTCAAGCGGATCGAGGCCGAAGAAAAGACCGCCGGCGGCATCATCATTCCCGACACGGCGAAGGAGAAGCCGCAGCAGGGCGAGGTGATCGCCGTAGGACCCGGCGCCCGCGACGACAGCGGCAAGCTCATTCCGCTCGACGTCAAGGTCGGAGACCGCGTGCTGTTCGGCAAGTGGGCCGGCACGGAGGTGAAGCTCGACGGCGTCGAGTATCTCATCATGAAAGAGAGCGACATCATGGGGGTTCTCGACGACGCTGCCGCGCAGAAGAAGGCGGCCTGAGCCCCATCCGGCACGGATTGCAACTCACCTCTCGCTTCCCTGAACGGACCGCGATTGGGATCGATGGATCCGATCGTGTGGTCTCGCCAATCGGGAGAGCGCAACGTCAGGAGCAGCGAATATGAGTGCGAAGGAAGTTCGATTCTCCACCGAAGCCCGCGAGAAGATGCTGCGCGGCGTCGACATTCTCGCCAATGCCGTGAAGGTGACGCTCGGCCCGAAGGGCCGCAACGTCGTGCTCGAGAAGAGCTTCGGCGCGCCGCGCATCACCAAGGACGGCGTGACGGTCGCGAAAGAGATCGAGCTCGAAGACAAGTTCGAGAACATGGGCGCGCAGATGGTGCGCGAGGTCGCCTCGAAAACCAATGACATTGCGGGCGACGGCACCACGACCGCGACCGTGCTCGCCCAGGCGATCGTGAAGGAGGGCGCCAAGGCGGTCGCCGCCGGCATGAACCCGATGGACCTCAAGCGCGGCATCGACATGGCCGTGGAGGCGATCGTCGAGGATCTCAAGAAGAACTCCAAGAAGCTCACCGCCAACGAGGAGATCGCCCAGGTCGCCACCATCTCGGCCAACGGCGACACCGAAATCGGCCGCTTCCTCGCCGACGCCATGAAGAAGGTCGGCAACGAGGGCGTCATCACGGTCGAGGAGGCGAAGTCGCTCGAGACCGAGCTCGAAGTGGTCGAGGGCATGCAGTTCGACCGCGGCTACATCTCCCCCTACTTCATCACCAACGCCGAGAAGATGCGGGTCGAGCTCGAGGACCCGTACATCCTGATCCATGAGAAGAAGCTGTCCGGCCTGCAGCAGATGCTGCCGCTCCTCGAGGCCGTGGTGCAGAGCGGCAAGCCGCTCGTGATCATCGCGGAGGACGTCGAGGGCGAGGCGCTCGCGACGCTCGTGGTGAACAAGCTGCGTGGCGGCCTGAAAGTCGCGGCGGTGAAGGCGCCGGGCTTCGGCGATCGCCGCAAGGCCATGCTGCAGGACATCGCCATCCTCACCGGCGGCAACGTGATCTCCGAGGATCTCGGCATCAAGCTCGAGAACGTCACGCTCGCCATGCTCGGCCGCGCCAAGAAGGTGATCATCGACAAGGAGAACACCACGATCGTCGACGGCGCGGGCAAGAAGGCAGACATCGAGGCCCGCATCAAGCAGATCAAGACCGAGATCGAGGAGACGACCTCCGACTATGACCGCGAGAAGCTGCAGGAGCGGCTCGCCAAGCTCTCCGGCGGCGTCGCGGTGATCCGCGTCGGCGGCGCGACCGAGGTCGAGGTGAAGGAGCGCAAGGACCGCGTCGACGACGCGATGCACGCGACCCGCGCCGCGGTCGAGGAAGGCATCCTGCCCGGCGGCGGCGTGGCGCTGCTGCGCTCCGCGAAGGCTCTCGAGCACCTGAAGCCCGCGAACGAGGATCAGCGGCACGGCATCGAGATCGTGCGCAAGGCGATCAGCTATCCGGCGCGGCAGATCGCGCTCAACGCCGGCGAGGACGGCTCGATCGTCGTCGGCAAGATCCTCGAGAACAGCGACTACGCCTACGGCTTCGACGCCCAGACCGGCGAATACGGCAACCTCTTCGCCAAGGGCATCATCGACCCGACCAAGGTGGTGCGCTCCGCCCTGCAGGACGCCGCGTCCGTTGCGGGCCTCCTCATCACCACCGAGGCCATGATCGCCGAGCTGCCCAAGAAGAAGACCCCCGCGAATGCGGGCGCCGGGGCCGGCATGGGCGGCGACATGGACTTCTGATCGCACGCCATCCGGGAGGCCGGGCGACCGGCCTTCCGCTCCACACCTTGCTGCGGCGCCGCGCGGCGCCGCAGCGGTCCGCGAGACGAGGAAGCGCGCGTCCCACGGGCGCCTTTCGGATCGAGCCGGATGCTGACCGAAACCGTTCTGGCGATCGTTTTCTTCGGGAACGGAGCCGCGGCTGCAACGCTCCCTCTTCTCGCATGGCAGGCCGACCTGATGCGCCGGCTCGGCCAAATCGGCCCCTCGCCCGCCCGCGGTGCACGGGCCGACACCCCCGAGGCCCAGGGCCTGCACTCCGACGGCGCGCCCGCCGACAAACTGCCGGATGCGCCGCACGCGCGGAGGCCGGAGGCCCCCGCGGGCGCAGCCTGCGGACTTTGCGACTCGCGCACAGGCGAGCCGCTTGCGGAAGCGCCCGCCGAGCAGAGGCGGGGCGCGCGGCGCGCGGGTTCGTCATCGGATTCAAGCCAATGCGCGGCCGCGTCGGAGGCCGATGCGGCTGCGGCGGCGCGGACGGCGATTTTATCGGCCGCACCGGCCGCGCGCGTTGGCGCGACAAGGAGTCGATTCGGAGAGAGGGGTGGCTTCGGCGCGACGGTGAACGGTGGCGCCGGGCTTCCGCCGCCTCGCCGTTCCGCCGCGCAGGGCCGCTTGATGCGGCCTGCGTTGCTTCATTGCCGAAACTTCGCTCAATCGAGGGAGTCTTGTCGATGAGGATCGCTCAGATCGCTCCGCTTTTCGAACGTGTGCCGCCCAAGCTCTACGGGGGCACCGAGCGCATCGTCTCCTACCTGACGGAAGAGCTTGTGCGGCAGGGACACGACGTCACGCTGTTCGCCAGCGGAGACTCCAAGACGTCCGCGAAGCTGGTGCGCTGCTGCGATATGGCTCTTCGCCTCAACCCGATCGTCAAAGACCCCCTGCCCTATCACGTCATCATGATGGAAGAGGTGCGGAAGAAGGCGGACAGCTTCGACATCCTGCACTTCCACATCGACTTTCTGCACGCGCCGCTGGTGCGCGACATCGCTCACCGCACGGTGACGACCCATCACGGCCGGCTCGACCTGCCGGACCTCGTTCCCTTCTACGGCGTGTTTCAGGAACTGCCGCTGGTTTCCATCTCGAACGACCAGCGCAGCCATCTTCCGCATGTGAACTGGGTCGGCACCGTTCACCACGGCCTGCCGCGTGATCTGCTTCCCTTCCGCCCCAAAGCTTCCGGCGGCTATCTCGCCTTCCTCGGGCGCATCTCGCCGGAGAAGGGGCCCGACCGCGCCATCGAGATCGCCGCGAAGGCCGGCATGCCGCTGAAGATGGCCGCGAAGGTGGACCGGGTCGATCAGGACTATTGGGAGGAGAAGATCCGCCCGATGGTCGAGGCCCATCCGAACGTGGAGTTTATCGGCGAGATCAACGAGCACGAAAAGGCGAGCTTCCTCGGCGAGGCCGCCGCGCTGCTGTTCCCGATCGACTGGCCGGAGCCCTTCGGGCTCGTGATGATCGAGTCGATGGCGTGCGGAACGCCCGTCATCGCCTTCCGCCGCGGCTCTGTGCCCGAGATCCTGGAGGACGGCGTGTCCGGCTTCATCGTGGAGACGGTCGACGAGGCGGCGGCGGCCGTCGCGCGCCTCGACGCGTTGGACCGCGCGAGGGTCCGCGCGGCCTTCGAGCGCCGCTTCACGGTCGAACGCATGGCCCGCGACTACGTGAAGATCTACCGCGACCTACTCGCCCGCGCCGAACCCCTGCGGACCCGCAGGGCGAGCGGCAGGCCCAAGCCGCTGCATGCCGTGGAGCGCGTCCCGGCCGACCTGCCGCCCGCGCCCGCCATGGCCAAGCAGAACGGCGCCGACCGGCTGTCGGTGCGGCATTGACGTTCCGGCGGGGGGAACCATGCCTCATGCAGGCTGCGCAGGCGCGAGCGCCGGCCCGCCTGCAAGGCGGCCCCGCCCGGCGCGCGCCGAACGCGGCCTCGCGCCCCGGCCGGCGCACGGGTGCGCGCCGCCCCCGGGACACACGCTCCCCTCCAGACCCGGCTTTCACGCATGGCCGCGTCGCGCTCGCGACGCGGCCTTATGTTGCTGCGAAACCCTTTTCGAGGACCGACCATGACTGGCTCCACGCTTCCGGCGTCGCTGCGCGGGCTCGTCTGCGGCATGCTCGCGCTGTGCCTTGCCGTCGTCTCGTCCCCCGGGCGCGCGGCCATGCCCGACCTTCCGGGCGGAAGAATTCCGACGCTCGCCCCGCTCGTGCGCGAGATCACCCCGAGCGTGGTCAACATCTCCGTCCGCGGGCGCATCCGCGAGGACAATCCGCTCTACCGCGACCCGTTTTTCCGCGAATTTTTCGACCTGCCCAAGCAGTTCGAGCGGGAGATCCAGGCCACGGGGTCGGGCGTCATCGTCGACGCGCAGCGCGGCTATGTGCTCACCGCCAATCACGTCGTCGCGCAGATTTCGACCGCGCAGGTGACGACGAAGGACGGCCGGCGCTTCGTCGCAAAGCTCGTCGGGCGCGACCCGGGCACGGACATCGCCGTACTCCAGCTCCAAGGCGCAAGCGGCCTCAAGGCCATCCCGATGGGCGACAGCGACAAGCTCGAGGTCGGCGACTTCGTGATCGCGGTGGGCAACCCGTTCGGCCTCGGGCAGACCGTCACGTCGGGCATCGTCAGCGCGCTCGGCCGCACCGGCCTCAGCAAGGAGCGCTACGAGGACTTCATCCAGACCGACGCGCCCATCAACCCGGGCAATTCGGGAGGCGCGCTCGTGAACCTGCGCGGCGAGCTCATCGGCATCAACACGGCCATCGTGTCCCCGGCCGGCGGCAATGTCGGCATCGGCTTTGCGGTGCCGATCAACATGGCGCGCCAGGTGATGGAGCAGATCGTCCGCACCGGCCATGTGCGGCGCGGCCGGATCGGCGTGTCCGTGCGCGACGTGGTGCCCGGAACCGACGCGCCGCAGGCCGCGGGCGGAGGCGGAGGCGCGCTCGTCGCCGAAGTGAGCCGCGGTTCGCCGGCGGAGCGCGCCGGAATCCAGAAGGGGGACATCATCGTGGCCGCCGACGGCGCCCCGATCCGCAGCGCCGCCCAGCTGCGCAACAAGATCGGTCTCACGCCCGTCGGCGAGCAGGTGCAGCTCAGCCTCGCGCGCAACGGCGTCGTCCGCTCCGTCGTGGTCGAGGTGGCCCCCGCCGAGCCGGGCCGGACGGCGCCTATCCACAGTCTGCGCCAGTAGCATCTTCCGCGAGCCGCCGCCGCGGTTCCGCTTGCGGCGGCGCCGCAGGACAACTCTGGCCTGCGGAACCGCGCCGCCTGGGCCGAATTTCCGACAAGCGGACCATATCTCGGAAGGCCTGCGCCCCCCTTCCGACCGCTTCTCGCGGTCGCCCCTCCTTTCTCGGGAAGGAAAGAGCAGAATCGCCGCCGGCACGGCCACCCGGCCCGGAACGCAGCGGCCGCGCGCGCATTAACTTTCTCTCGAGGCCTTCACCGGGCGCATGAACGACCGCATCCTGGCACGGCGCGTGCGGCGCGGGCGCGCATTGAGCATCTGCAGGAAAAAGTGGTACGAAGCGCGCCGCCACTGTCCTCCTGTCAGCGCCCGCCTCGCCGGGGCCTTCGACGGCGCCCCGCTCCGTGGTTGGCGCGGCTTCCCCGCAGGCCTTACATACGCTGAGGGATTCGAAGACCGCTGTGCGGGACTGATGATCTAGCAACGGAGCAAGAGCATGTCCGTCCGAGTCGCCATCAACGGGTTTGGCCGCATCGGCCGCAACATTCTGCGCGCGATCGTCGAGACCGGTCGCAAGGACATCGAGGTCGTGGCGATCAACGATCTGGCCCCGGTCGAGACCAACGCGCACCTGCTGCGCTACGATTCCGTGCACGGCAGGTTTCCGGGCGAGGTCAAGGTTGATGGCGATTCGATCGACTGCGGCACCGGCAGGATCAAGGTGACGGCGATCAAGGATCCCGCGACGCTGCCGTGGAAGGAGCTGGGCGTCGACATTGCGCTCGAGTGCACGGGCATCTTCACCTCCAAGGAGAAGGCCTCGGCGCATCTCGCCGCCGGCGCAAAGGCGGTGCTGGTATCGGCGCCGGCCGACGGCGCGGACCTCACCGTCGTCTACGGCGTTAACCATGACAAGCTGACGAAGGAACACAAGGTCGTCTCCAACGCCTCCTGCACCACAAACTGCCTCGCCCCCGTCGCCAAGGTGCTTCACGAAGCCATCGGCATCGAGAAGGGCTTCATGACGACGATCCACTCGTACACCAACGACCAGCCGACGCTCGATCAGGTCCACAAGGACCTCTACCGCGCGCGCGCGGCCGCGCTGAACATGATCCCGACCTCAACCGGCGCCGCGAAGGCGGTCGGCCTCGTTTTGCCCGAGCTCAACGGCAAGCTCGACGGCGTCGCCATCCGCGTGCCCACCCCGAACGTCTCCGTGGTCGACTTCAAGTTCGTGGCCAAGAGGCCGACCTCCAAGGAGGAGGTGAACGCCGCCGTGAAGCGCGCCGCCGAACAGCAGCTCAAGGGCATTCTCGGCTACACGACGCACCCCAACGTGTCCTGCGACTTCAACCACGACCCGCATTCGTCCGTCTTTCACATGGATCAGACGAAGGTCATGGACGGCACGCTCGTGCGCGTCATGTCCTGGTACGACAATGAATGGGGCTTCTCGAACCGCATGGTCGACACGGCGGTCGCGATGGGCAGGCTGCTCTGATCGCGCCCGTCCCCCTCGCATGAAGCCGACGCGGCGAAGACGAACGGAGATCGCGCCTTCGCCGCTCTTTCGCCTGACGGCGCGCACCGCCCGACCTTCATGCGCAGAGCGCGCGACGGGCACGCCGGTTCCGACACCTAAGAGCCGCAGTTTTCGAGGCTGCACCCAAATCGCATGAGCAAGTTCCGCACACTCGACGAAGCCGATGTCGCCGGCAAGCGCGTGCTGCTGCGCGTCGACCTCAACGTGCCGATGGAGAACGGCCGGGTCACGGACCCGACGCGCATCGAGCGCGTGGCCGCGACCATTACCGAGATCGCCGACAAGGGCGGGAAGGTGATCCTGCTCTCCCATTTCGGCCGGCCGAAGGGGCGCGACCCCAAGGCCTCCTTGAAGCCGGTGGCGGAGGAGACGGCGCGCGTGCTCAACCGCCCCGTCGCCTTCGCGGAGGACTGCATCGGCCCCGCGGCGGAGGCGGCGGTCGCCGCCATGAAGCCGGGGGACATCCTGTGCCTGGAAAACACCCGCTTCCACAAGGAGGAGGAGAAGAACGAGCCCGGCTTCGTCGAAGCGCTGGCGAAGCTCGGCGACATCTACGTCAACGACGCCTTCTCGGCGGCCCACCGCGCGCACGCCTCCACCGAAGGGCTCGCCCACCGACTTCCGGCCTATGCGGGGCGCACCATGCAGGCGGAGCTCGAGGCCCTCGCGAAGGCGCTGGAGCACCCGGAACGGCCGCTCGCGGCGGTGGTCGGCGGCGCCAAGGTCTCGACCAAGCTCGACCTGCTCGGCAACCTCGTCGCCAAGGTCGACGTGCTGATCATCGGCGGCGGCATGGCGAACACCTTTCTCGCGGCGCAGGGCAAGGCGATCGGAAAGTCGCTCGCCGAGCATGATCTCCTCGGCACCGCGCGCGACATTCTCGACAGGGCGAAGACCCGCGGCTGCGACATCGTGCTGCCGATCGACGTGGTCGTCGCCCAGAAGTTCGAGGCGCACGCCCCCTCCCGCGTCGTCGACGTCGATCACGTGAGCGCGGACGACATGATCCTCGACATCGGGCCGCGCTCGGTCGAGCACGTCGCCTCCGTGCTCGCGCGCGTCAAGACGCTGGTGTGGAACGGCCCCTTCGGCGCCTTCGAACTCGAGCCGTTCGACAACGGCACCGTGGAGGTGGCGGAGGTCGCGGCCGAGCTCACCTCCACCGGCAAGCTCGCCAGCATCGCCGGCGGCGGAGACACCGTTGCGGCCCTCAACGCCGCCGGCGTCGCCGACCGCTTCACCTATATATCCACCGCCGGCGGCGCCTTCCTCGAATGGCTGGAAGGCAAGTCGCTGCCGGGCGTCGAAGCGCTCAAGGTCTGAGGCGAGCGGAGCGGCGGCGCGCCCGCATCGGGCCGGGCGCATCCGGCGCCGCGGCGCGCAGTAGACGAAGGACGGGCGCTGCGGCTAGAAGTCGGCCCAATTCGGGCCGCGCCAGCCCCGCCAGATGGAGGGAAAAGATGAACCTTGCCGAGCTTAACAAGGTCGCGAAAGCCATGGTCGCCCCGGGCAAAGGCATTCTCGCAGCCGACGAATCCTCGGGGACGATCAAGCGGCGGTTCGACGCGATCGGCGTCGAATCGACGGCGGACAATCGTCGCGATTATCGCGAACTCCTGTTCCGCACCACCGACGCCATGAAGAACTACATCTCGGGCGTCATTCTCTACGACGAGACCATCCGCCAGAACGCCAAGGACGGTACCCCGCTCGTCAAGCTCATCGAGCAGGCGGGCTCGATCCCCGGCATCAAGGTCGACAAGGGCACGAAGCCCCTGCCCTTCTGCCCCGGCGAGGTGGTGACCGAGGGGCTCGACGGCCTGCGCGAGCGGCTGGTCGAATACCGCGGGCTCGGCGCGAAGTTCGCCAAGTGGCGCGCCGTCTACGACATCGGGCCGCGCATGCCGAGCTATGCCTGCATCCGTGCCAACGGCCACGCGCTCGCGCGCTATGCCGCGCTCTGCCAGGACGAAGGCATCGTGCCGATCGTCGAGCCGGAAGTGCTGATGGACGGCGACCACGACATCGACACCTGCTACGAGGTCACCGAATTCGTCCTCAAGGAGGTGTTCCAGGAGCTGTACTATCAGAAGGTCGCGCTCGAAGGCATCGTGCTCAAGCCCAATATGGTGGTGCCGGGCAAGAAGAGCCAAAAGCGCGCCTCCGTCGAGGAGGTCGCCGAGAAGACGCTGCGCGTGCTGAAGGCCTGCGTGCCGAGCGCTGTTCCCGGCATCGCCTTCCTCTCGGGCGGCCAGTCCGACGAAGAGGCGACCGCGCATCTCGATGCCATGAACCGCATCGGCGGCGCGCCGTGGAAGCTCACCTTCTCCTACGGCCGGGCGCTGCAGGCGGCGCCGCAGAAGGCCTGGAGCGGCAAGCCGGAGAACGTTCCGGCCGCGCAGCGGGCCTTCGCCCATCGCGCCAAGATGAACGCGCTCGCCACGCTCGGGCAGTGGCAGCCCGAGCTCGAGAAGATCGCCGCATAAGATCGCGCCGGTCGAGAGGCCACGCGATCCCGCCCGCGCGGGCGGGCGCGCCCCCTTTCCGCCAGATTGCGATTCCATCGGGATTGCATGCCCCCTCGACGGAATGTCTCGGAGGAGCCGCGCCCGCGCCCGCGCCTTTATCTGATCGCCGGGCCGGCCTGCGACGCAGACGCTCTCGCGCAGGCCCTCGGCCCCGCCGCCGCCGCGGACGTTGCCGCGGTGCTGCTCAGACCGCCTCCCAGCGCGAACCAGCGCGACGTGCTCGCCGCCGTGCAGGCGGTCGCGCCCGCGGTGCAGAACCGCGGCGCCGCGCTCCTGATCGAGGGCCATGCCGGGCTCGTCGCCCGCATGGGGGCCGACGGGGCGCACCTCGCCGGCTTTGCGGCCCTGAAAGCGGCCCTGCCCGCCCTCAAGCCCGATTACATCGCCGGCGCGGGCGGCCTGAAGACCCGGCACGATGCCATGCTCGCGGGCGAAGCCGGGGCTGATTACGTGATGTTCGGGGAGCCGGACGCCGCCGGGCAGCGGCCGTCCTTCCCTGCGGTACTGGAGCGGGTGGCCTGGTGGAGCGAGATCTTCGAGCCGCCCTGCGTCGGGTTTGCCGCGAGCCTCGAGGAATTGGCGGCCCTCGCGCAGGCGGGCGCCGATTTCATCGCCCTGGGGGACGTAGTGTGGAATGATGCGCAGGGACCGGCAGCGGTGCTGACGGCCGCTGCCGAGCGGCTGCGCGCTCTGGAGCTTGCGTGATGCGTTCGACCTGGTGGACGGTGACGCTGGTCTCGCTCTCCGGGCTGCTGGTCGCGGCGTCGCCCGCAGGGGCCCAGGCGCCGCTCAAGATCACGCCGCAGGCCAGCCCACCGCCTCAGACCGCCGCCAAACCTCAGGCCGCGAAGCCTCAGGCCGCGAAGCCTCAGGCCGCGAAGCCGC
>JADGHE010000004.1 GCA_019689555.1 Variibacter sp.
CTTCGTGCCGCTGCTGCGCGGGCAGGCCCGCGAGCTGTGATGCCTCTCGGCGCGATGCGAAGGGCCGGGACGGCGCGTAATTTTTCGTCAAGGTTTAAGGCGATTCACCACGCTTAAAGCCTTATTTACTCGGTGCGTGTTTACTCGCCGCTCAAGTTCTCGAGTCGTGTGCGAGTGCCACAATGATTTCCTTCGTCGAGTCCTCCCGGGCGCGGATGGTGTCGCGCCTGGCTGCCGTCGCAGCGATCTCGGCGGGCATTGCCGGCTGTAGTTCGGACATCGGCCGCTTCAATGACAATCCATTGACTGGCACAGTCGCGACCTCGACCACGCCCCCGGCGCCGGTCGGCGGAGTCGCTCCCGCCTCGTACGGCGCTCCGCCCGCCTATGGAGCCCCGCCGTCCTACGGAGCGCCGTCTTACGGAGGGGCGCCCGCGCGCGTGGAATCTCAGCCCCTACCGCCGGCGCCGGCCGTGAGCGCGGTTCCGCCGCCTCCCGCGCCCTCCTACCAGGCCCGGCAGAGCGTGCCGGCGGCCGCTCCGGCTCCGCGCGTTGCCGCGGCCCCCGCGCCGACGGCGGCCCGCGGCGCGGGCGTCCATGTCGTCGCCCGCGGCGAGACGCTGACCGGCATCGCCCGGAAGTACGGCAAGTCCCGCGCCGAGATCGCTCAGGCGAACGGCATTGCGCCCGATGCCGTCGTCCGGGTCGGGCAGCAGCTCGCGATCCCCGGGGTTGGCCAGGAGCGCATCAGAACCGCAGCGGTCGCGCCGAGCATGCCCGCCGCCCCGGCGCCCGCTTCGGCGCCGGCGGCCGCGTCGCCGCGCGCTGCCGCGCCCGCCTCCCGCACCGCGGCCCAGCCGGTGTCCGCGCCGGCTTCGCGCGCGCCCGAGCAGACGCCCGCGGCGGCTCCGGCGCCCGCTCCTGCGCGCACCGCCGCCCTTGAGCCCAGCAGGGAGACGGCCCGCCTGTCGACGCCCGCCACGGACGCCGCGGAGGACGCCAAGGCGGACCAGCCCTCGGCCACCGGCGCGGTCACGTCCTTCCGCTGGCCGGTGCGCGGCCGCATCATCGCCGGCTTCGGACCCAAGCCGAACGGCCAGCAGAACGACGGCATCAACCTCGCCGTGCCCGAGGGGACGTCGATCAAGGCGGCCGAGGACGGCGTCGTCGCCTACGCCGGCAACGAGCTGAAGGGGTACGGCAACCTCGTTCTGGTGCGGCACGCCAACGGCTATGTCACCGCCTATGCCCATGCGAGCGAGCTCAAGGTGAAGCGCGGCGACAAGGTGAAGCGTGGCCAGATCATCGCGCTCGCCGGACAGACCGGCGACGTGACCTCGCCGCAGCTCCATTTCGAGATCCGCAAGGGCTCGACGCCGGTCGATCCCCTCCAGTACATGTCGAACAACTGACCGGACTTTCGGCCGGAAGGGCTCCGCCGCCCCTGCGGGCGGCGGTTCTCTACCCCGGCCGATGCGCCTCGAATCGAGAGCGAATTAGGCCGCGCTCGCGGTGAGCGGTACGCCGAGCCGTCCCGCCAAATCCTGCACGTACTGCCACGCGACGCGGCCGGAGCGGGAGCCGCGCGTCGTCGCCCATTCGAGCGCCTCGGCGCGCAAGGTCTCCGGGTCCACGGGGATGCGGAAATGGTTCACGTAGCCTTGGACCATCGCCAAATATTCGTCCTGCGTGCAGCGGTGGAAACCGAGCCACAGGCCGAACCGGTCGGAGAGCGAGACCTTCTCTTCGATGGCTTCGCCGGGATTGATCGCGGTCGCGCGCTCGTTGTCCATCATCTCGCGCGGCATCAGGTGCCGCCGATTCGACGTGGCGTAGAAGATGACGTTTTCGGGCCGTCCTTCGATGCCGCCCTCGAGCACCGCCTTCAGCGACTTGTAGGTCGTATCGGCTCCGTCGAACGACAGGTCGTCGCAGAAGACGATGAAGCGGTGGATGCTGCCGCGCAGCAGCGCCATCAGGTCGGGCAGGCTCTCGATGTCCTCCCGGTGGATCTCGATGAGCTTGAGCCGCCCGCCGCCGGCGGCCGTGACCGTCGCGTTGACGGCGGCGTGCGCCGCCTTGACCAGCGACGACTTGCCCATCCCGCGCGCGCCCCACAGAAGCGCGTTGTTGGCCGGCAGGCCGCGCGCGAAACGCTCGGTGTTCTCGACCAAGGTGTCCCGCACGCGATCGATCCCCTTGAGGAGCGACATGTCGACGCGGTTGACGCGCGGGACAGGCGCAAGCTCGCGGGTCGCCGGATGCCAGACGAAGGCATCGGCCGCGTCGAAATCGGGCGCGGAGGCGGCGCGCGGCACGAGCCGCTCGAGCGCGTCCGCGATGCGTTGGAGCGAGCTGATCAAGGCGGAATCGACCAGTTCAGGCTTCGGATTCATGCACAGGACCCCAAGAAACGCCGGGGTTCCTTAGCGGCGCGGGGCGGCGTGGGCAAGCGCCCGCGCATGGCCGCCCGCCCGGCGGCCGCTGCGCGACATTGCAATTGAAGCCGCGGCCGGTATAGTCCGCGCCAATTTCGGCGGCCGGCCTTAAAAAAGCTCGCGCCGCCGCGCCCGCGCGTCGTGCGGCCAGCGGCCACTTCAAGGAATCCTGTGAATGTTCATCTCGCCGGCATATGCGCAAGGAACCGGAGGGGGCGGCGACCTCCTCATGTCGCTCGTGCCCTTCATCCTGATTTTCGTGATCATGTACTTCCTGATCCTGCGGCCCCAGCAGCGGCGGGTGAAGCAGCATCAGGAAATGGTGAAGAACCTGCGGCGTGGCGACACCGTCATCACCTCCGGGGGGCTGATCGGCAAGGTCACCAAAGTGGTGGACGACGAGCAGGTCGAGGTCGAGATCGCCGAGGGGGTGCGCGTGCGGCAGATGCGCGGCATGGTGTCCGACGTACGCGCGAAGGGCGAGCCGGTGAAGGACGAGGGCGGATCGAGCTGACGCGGCGTCCGGACGCCTGACCCCATGCTGTATTTTTCGCGCTGGAAGATCATCTCCATTCTGCTGACCGTGGTGGTGGTCTGCGGCTTCGCCGTGCCCAACTTCTTCCCGCAGGAGGTGGTGCAGCGCTGGCCGAAATGGGCGCAACGTCACATCGTCCTGGGGCTCGATCTCCAGGGCGGTTCGCATCTGCTGATGGAGGTGGACTCCGGCGCCGTCCGCAAGGAGATGCTGGAGACGCTGCGGGACGACGTGCGCCGCGTGCTGCGCGAGGCGCGGGTGGGCTACACCGGTCTTTCGATCCGCGGCAACGGCGTGGAGGTGCGCCCGCGCGAGGGCACCGACTTGGCGCAGGTCATGGCCAAGCTGAGGGAGCTCTCCCAGCCGATCGGGGGCCTGCTGGGCGGCACCGGTCAGCGCTCGCTCGAGATTTCCGAGACCGGCGGAGGGGTGATTCGGCTGACGCTGACCGAACCGGCGATCAACGAGCGCATCCGCCAAGCGGTCGACCAGTCGATCCAGATCGTCGAGCGCCGCGTCAACGAGCTCGGGACGGTCGAGCCCTTGATCCAGCGTCAGGGGACGGACCGCATCCTCGTCCAGGTGCCCGGCCTCGGCGATCCCCAGCGCCTGATCGATCTCGTCGGCAAGACCGCCAAGCTGACCTTCCGGCTCGTCGACACGTCGATCTCCCCGGAGCAGGCCGAGCAGGGGCGGCTGCCGCTCGAGTCCGAGCTGGTGCGGGGCTCGAAGAAGGAGGGCGGCCACCTCTACGTGCTCGAAAAGCGCGTCATGGTTTCGGGTGAGGACCTCGTGGACGCGCAGCCGGGCTTCGACCAGCGCACCGGCGAGCCGATCGTGACCTTCCGCTTCAACAGCCGCGGCGCCCAGGCCTTCGCGCGCGCGACGCAGGAAAACGTCGGCCGCCCCTTCGCGATCGTGCTCGACAACGAGGTGATCTCGGCACCGGTGATCCGCGAGCCGATCATCGGCGGCTCCGGCCAGATCTCCGGCAACTTCACCGTCGAGCAGGCGACCGATCTCGCGATCCTGCTGCGCGCCGGCGCGCTGCCGGCGCCGCTGACGGTCGTCGAGCAACGCACCGTCGGCCCGGGCCTGGGGCAGGACTCGATCGAGAAGGGCAAGCTCGCCTCCTACGTCGGCTCCGGCCTCGTGGTTCTGTTCATGCTGGTGACGTACGGGCTGTTCGGGGTGTTCGCGAACATTGCCGTGGCCGTCAACGTCGCGATGATCTTCGGCATCCTCTCGATGCTGAATGCGACGCTGACGCTGCCCGGTATCACCGGCATCGTGCTCACGGTCGGGATCGCCGTCGATTCCAACGTGCTCATCTATGAGCGCATCCGCGAGGAGGTGCGCGCCGGCCGCTCGCCGATCAACGCCATCGACGCCGGCTTCAGCCGCGCGCTCGCGACGATCCTCGATTCGAACATCACCACCTTTATCGCGGCCGCCGTGCTGTTCTTCGTCGGAACCGGCCCGGTGCGCGGATTCGCCGTGACGCTCGGGATCGGAATCGTCACGACCGTGTTCACTGCGTTCACGCTGACCCGGCTGATCGTGGCGCTCTGGGTGCGCTGGCAACGTCCACAATACGTGCCGATATGATCTTCTACACGGATTCCGCGGGCCGCAGGCGCGTGCGCCTGCTCCGCATCGTTCCGGACGACACCAAGTTCGACTTCATGCGGTTCCGCCGCATCAGCTTTCCGCTGTCGGCGCTGCTGTCGATCCTGGCGATCGTGCTCTACTTCGCGCACGGCCTGAACTTCGGCATCGACTTTCGCGGCGGCACCCTGATCGAGGTGCAGGACAAGTCCGGCATCGCGGACCTCAGCAAGATGCGCGCGACCATCGCCGGGCTCAATCTCGGCGACTTCCAGCTCCAGCAGTTCGGCGGACCGGCGAACGTTCTCATCCGCGTGGCGCAGCAGCCGGGCGGGGAGGCGGAGCAGCGGCAGGCCGTGCAGAAGATCCAGGCCGCGCTCGGCGACGGCGTGGAGTACCGGCGCGTCGAGGTCGTCGGGCCGCGCGTTTCCGGCGAGCTTCTGTCCTACGGGATGCTCGGGCTGATCTTCGCGATCTTCGGTATCCTCGTCTATCTCTGGTTCCGCTTCGAGTGGCAGTTCGCGCTCGGCGCCATGATCGCGAACGTGCACGATCTGGTGCTGACCATCGGGTTCATGTCGATCGCGCAGATCGACTTCGACCTGACCAGCATCGCGGCGCTGCTGACGATCCTTGGCTATTCGCTCAACGACACGGTGGTGATCTACGACCGCATCCGCGAAATGCTGCGCCGCTACAAGCGGATGCCGATGGCGGACCTCTTGAACGTCTCGGTCAACTCGACCCTGTCGCGCTCGATCATCACGCACGTCACGGTGACGCTCGCGCTGCTCGCCTTGCTCCTGTTCGGCGGGCGGGCCATCCACAGCTTCACCGCGACCATGATGTTCGGCGTCGTGCTGGTGGGCACCTATACGTCGATCTTCATCGCCGCGCCGATGCTGATCTATCTCGGCGTGGGCTTCGGCCGGGCGGAGCAGCCCGGCGCCATCGAGCCCGAGCCGGAAGAGCGGGTTCCGGCGCGCCCCTGATGGCTCCCGTTACGCCGCATCTGCCGCGCCAGGTCCCGATCGAGGCCTATGGGAACGGCGGTTTTCGCTTCGCCGACATGTCCCATCGCGGCTCGCTGCTCAGTCTGCCGAGCGGCCTGTGGGCGTGGGACCCGAGGCGGCCCGAGGACATCGACGAGGCGGCGCTGGCGCGCGTGGCGGCGGAGGCGTCGGCGATCGACATCTTCATTCTGGGCACGGGGCCGAGCATCTGGGCGATGCCCGAATCGCTGCGGTGGCACCTGCGCGACCTGCGCGTCGGCCTCGAAATCCTGTCGACCGGCGCGGCAGTGCGCACCTACAACATTCTGCTCGGCGAGCGGCGGCGGGTCGCGGCCGCCTTCATCGCGGTGGATTGACCGGCACGGGATGTGCGGCGATGCCGGCCGTCTTCGACCATTGCGAACGCCTGGTGCGCGAGGGCGACATGGATCGCTTTCTCGCGGCGCTCTTCGCGTCGCCCGAGCGCCGGCCTCTGCTCCATGCGGTCTATGCGTTCGACATCGAAATCGCGGCCATCGGCCTGCGCGTCCATGAACCGCTGGCCGGCGAAGTGCGCCTGCAGTGGTGGCGCGACGTCATCGCCGGGGAGCGTCCGGGCGAGGCCGCGGCGTCGCCGGTCGCGGCCGCTCTGCTCGCCGCGATCGACGCGGCGGGGCTCGATCGCGCGCCCTTTCTCGCCGCGCTGGACGCGCGGAGCTTCGACGTCCATCGCGAGGCGATGCCGACCCTGGAAGAGCTGCGGCGCTACGCGGCGGACGCGGCGGGAAGCGTGATGCGGGCGGCCGCGGCCGTCCTCGGGGCGGACGATGGTGGGCGGAGCGAAGACCTCCTCGCTGATGCGAGCCTGGCGGTGACCGCGGCCGGCGCCCTGCGTCAGTTCGCGCGGCAGGCCTCGCGCGGGCGCCTGCTCGTCCCGACGGAGGTTCTTGATCGCCACGGCGTCGACCCCGGCGAGGTGCTCGCGGGGCGAACGAGCCCCGCCTTGCACGCGGCCCTCGCCGAGTTCGGCGCGCTCGCGCGCCGCCACGCGCGGCGAACCATGGCCCAGCTCGCCGAGAAGGCGCCGGCGGCCGCCTGGCCGGCCTTTCTCCATGTGGGGCTCGTGCCGCTCTATCTCGATCGCATGGAACGCGGGGGCTACGACCCGTTCGCGACCGCGCTCGACGTGCCGCAGTGGCGCCGCCAGTGGCGCCTGTGGCGGCTCGCGCGTTCGCTGAGGGAGCCGGGCTGAGGCGCCGCGCCGGGCGCGCGCGCTCGGCCCCGGAGTTCGCGCTCAGGGCGCCTGGAGATTGAACCGGTCGAGCAGATTCTTGCGGCCCGCCACGATGCGCGCGACGACGAGGCGCTCGGCCTCCGTCATCGGCATCTCCGCCACGAGGTCCATCTGATTCATGGCCACGAGAGCGAGGATTTCGGTTCGCACTGCGTTGTCGGCACGGCGCGGCAGGGCCTCGACGACCTGCAGCCGCTCCGGCGGCCGCACGCCCCCGCATTCCGCGGCAAGGAAGCTCTGAAGCTCGGATTCGGCGACGCTGGCCTCGACGAAGGCATAAAGGCCGGTCCCCATGCGGCGATCCGGGAAGGGGAGGATGACGGCGTCGCGAACCCGCGGATGCTCCTTCAGGCGCTTCACGATCACCGGGGCGTCGTTGACGAGGCGCGGCCCGGCGCCCTCGCGATCCGTGAAGTTGAACAAGCCGCGCGTGATCCAGACATAAAGCCGCTTGCCGGTGAGGAGCCACACCCGCGCGATCCAGCTCTTGCGCCTGAGCACGCGCCGCTCGCTGGCGGTCAGCGCCTCGGGCGCATAGCGGCGCTTGTGCTTGAGGAGGTGCCGCAGGTCCTCATAGGCCGCGAGGCGAAACAGCGCGCTGCGGCGGGAGAAGCGGACGGCGAGCTGGAAGTCGGTCAGATAGGCGCGTCCGTCGCTGCCGCGCAGCCAGTTCTGCTCCTTGGCGAGATCGTTGTGGCTGATCCCGGCGCGGTGGAGGCTGCGCAGCGCCGCCTTGGCCGAGCGGAAATAGGCCCGGTCGCCGGTCGGCTTGGCGATGTGCATGGCGATGCCGTCGATCCAGCTCCGCACCAGCACGGACGGCCCCCGCCACAGCACGTGCGGCGCGATGCCGAGCGGCCCGGCCACGGCGAGCGCCCGCGCCTCGCGGCGGAGGAAATGCTTGGCGAGGGGGCGGCTCCACCACGGGACCTCATCGAGCCGCCGGAGCACGGCCTCGACCTCCCCGTCGGGTCCGCGGAAGGTGCCGCGCTCGACGGTCGAAAACACGTCGCGCTTGAGCACCGTCGAAGGCCGCCACCTGTCGCCGAGTTCCGGCACCTCGGCGGGAACGGCGGTGCGCTTCGTCGAAGCGACCGCAGACGGAGCGGATCGGCTCGGGACGGCAGGCTCGAACATGGCTACTCCGCGGCGAGGGCCGGAGGCGCGCCGGCGATCCATCGCTCGAGATCGGCGAGCGCCCGCGCGCACAGCGCCCGCCTTTTCGCGATGGTCTTGGTCGCGCCCCGCAGCCGCGCGCCATCTGCGTCGCGGGCGGGGACCCGCTCGAGGGGCGGAAACAGACCGAAGTTGACGTTCATAGGCTGGAACGAGCGCGGCCCGGCCTCGGCCGCCTCGATGTGGCCGCCGGTGATGTGCGCGAGCAGCGCGCCGTGGGCGGTGGTCGCCGGCGGGGGCACCACGGGCTTTCCCAGCCGCTCCGCCGCCGCAAAGCGGCCCGCCATCAACCCGACGGCGGCCGACTCGACATAGCCTTCGCAGCCCGTGATCTGACCGGCGAACCGCAGGCGCGGCATCGCCTTGAGCCGCAAGGTCGCGTCCAAAAGCTTTGGCGAGTTGAGGAAGGTGTTGCGGTGCACGCCGCCGAGGCGCGCAAACTCCGCCTTTTCGAGGCCGGGTATGGTACGGAAAATGCGGATCTGCTCCCCGTGCTTCAGCTTCGTCTGAAAGCCCACCATGTTGAAAAGCGTGCCGAGCTTGTTGTCCTGGCGCAGCTGGACCACGGCATAGGGCTTCTCGCCGGGGCGGTGCGGATTGGTCAGCCCGACGGGTTTCATCGGACCGTGACGCAGCGTGTCGCGGCCGCGCTCGGCCATCACCTCGATGGGGAGGCAGCCGTCGAAATAGGGCGTCGAGGCCTCCCAGTCGTGGAAGGCGACCTTCTCGCCCGCCAGCAGGGCATCGACGAAGGCCTCATACTGCTCCCGGGTCATGGGGCAGTTGATGTAGTCGGCCCCACCGCCGCCGGGCCCGGCCTTGTCGTAGCGCGACTGGAACCAGGCGACCGACATGTCGATGGAGTCGCGGTAGACGATGGGCGCAATCGCGTCGAAGAACGCCAGATCGGCCTCGCCGGTGAGGGCGCCGAGCGCCTCCGAGAGGGCGGGGGAAGTCAGCGGCCCGGTCGCAATGATGACGGAATCCCAGTCCGCGGGCGGGAGGCCGGTGACCTCCTCGCGGCGCACCTCGATCAGGGGATGGGACGAGATTGCCGCGGTGACGGCTGCGGCGAAGCCCTCGCGGTCGACGGCGAGCGCACTGCCCGCCGGGACCTTGTTGGCGTCGGCGGCCCGCATGACGAGCGAGCCGAGCCGCCGCATTTCGGCGTGCAGGAGCCCGACGGCGTTGTTCTCGGCGTCGTCGGAGCGGAACGAGTTGGAACAGACCAGCTCGGCGAGCGCCTCGCCTTTGTGCGCCGGGGTGGATCGCAGTGGCCGCATTTCGTGCAGCACGACGGGGACGCCCCGGCTCGCGATCTGCCAGGCGGCCTCGCTGCCGGCGAGACCGCCCCCGACGATGTGGATCGGTTCCCTCATGCCTCGCATTTGTTGGTCCCGATCACGCCCGTCAAGCCGGACACCGATCCCTTCCAACTATTCCATGCCGCCCTTGGATATACGCGGCCTGTGGACACCGCTTCCGCCGGGATTGGCAAGCCGCAAAAGGAAAACGCCCGCCGGGGGCGGGCGTTTTTCCACGACCGACGGACCGAACCGGATCAGGCCGATTCGGCGGCCTCCGCCGCGGCCCAGGCCGCTGCGGGAATTTCGCCTCGGCTGAGACCGATATCGGCGAGCGCGCGGTCGTCGAGCTGGGAGAGCTCGCGTACGGACTGGTTGTACCGCCGCCAGCTCCTCAGGAACCGGATCAATTGAGCGAGGAACATCTTTCGCACCTGTTGTTCGCTGAAGGTCGACCTGACCTTTGCCCGCAAGATAGGGGCCGATGGTGCAGTGCGAAAGGGTATTTGCTGCGATGCAGCGTTGCGCGAATTGCATGAATCGATGCACGAATTTTTAAACCTTTTCTCAAGACCCTGGAAAGGCCTCGTTAACCCTTTGGGCGGCGCAGGCAGCAAGGCTGCGAGGGCTTCGCGTTTGGGGGGCCGGCCGGGGGCGCAGGGCCCCCGGGGCTCCTTCGCGCGCGCCGCAGCCGGCCGTCGAAGCCGTCCCGCCGGACGCAGAGGCAACCGCGGCCGGGAACCGGGCCGCACCCGCCGCGGGCGGCGGGTCGCGGCGCGACTTATCGCGCCGTCTCCCAGTCCTTGCCGTAGTGCCTCACGGTCGGTCGCGCCGGGACGCCAGGGCGGTCCGGCGGAATGACCGGCAGCAGCAAGAAGGCCTCCCGGCCGGGTCCCGTGTGCAGGGTCGTCTCGCCGCCGAAGATCGCCGCAGGGCGATCGTACGGATCGTCATGGATCCAAGGGCTCGAGCCGCGCGAGCGGAACGCCGGATTGCTGTCGCCGCCCGGTCGCTCGAAATCCTTGCCCGCGATGTTCACGGCCAGCCTGAACCCGACCGGAAGGACGATGCAGGTCGGCCAGATTTCGACGTCGACCTCGTAGACCTAGTCCGGCGTCAACGGCTGCTTGTCGTCGTGGGTGTGGTACGGGCGGTAGGGCAGGGACTTCGCCGGGTCGAGCTTGCGGTGCGAGGCGCGCAGCCAGCCCTGGGCGAGCGGCGTGTGCGGATCGACCGTCCCCTGGAACTCGACCTCGCGCCCGTCCGGCGCGAAGGCCTGCACGGTGACGAAGAGGTCCGCGTCCGTCGTGGAGGAGGACACGAACAGCTTCAGCGCCATCGGGCCGGTGATCTCGGTCTCCTCTTCGAGCGGAGGCGACATCCACCGGACCCCGCCGCCCAGGGCCGAGAACGTCGCCGCGCCTTCGGAGGCCGGCGCCCGCCAGTCGAGCCTGCCGGATTGCGCGTCCAGAAACAGCATCGTCCAGCGGGTGCCGGCGAGCGGCCACTCGTTCTCCTTGCGCAGCTCGAATTCCGGACTGAACGGGCGTCGCAGGTTGAGCCAGACCCGCGGCTCCTCGTCCCAGCCGTTGGCCTCGCCCTTGAGATAGAAGTCGAAGAAGCGCTTCTGCAGCGCCATGCCGTAGGGCAGGTAGAACCACTCCTCATGCCGACCGAGATGGCCTTCGAGCCATTTGTGTTTTGACGCGGCCTGCGTGAACGCCTCGAAATTGCCGCGCGGATGCAGGCCGAAACGGCAATCTCAGGGCGGGGGCGCGCCTGGGCGTTCGCGATCCCGCATCGAACGAGGGCGACCGCGCCTGCGGCCACGACGCTCGGGGACACGGCGACGGGAAACTGCTAGCTAAGCGATGGCCGGGCCCGGCCGAGCACGCGGCGCAAGCCCGGGAAGCGTTGGAGGAAAGGCATGTCCGCAGACGGCACCTGGAGCATCACCGTCGACACGCCGATGGGGCAGCGGCAGGCGACTCTCGAATTGTCGACCGCCGGAGAAACCTTGACCGGCACGCACTTTGCCGACGGCAGTTCCGGGCCCATCATGGATGGCGCCCTGAGCGGCAACGAAGTGGCATGGAAGGTCGACATTGTCGATCCGATGCCGATGCGGCTGGAGTTTGCCGGCACGATCGAAGGCGACACGATCTCCGGCAATGTGCGGGCAGGAACGTTCGGCAGTTTTCCGTTCTCTGGCCGCCGCATCTGAACGGCCGCTGCGCGGCCGAGCGCAACGGGCGCGACATGCGAGCGTGGGCGGCGGGCGCTCGCCGCAGCATTGGACGCGATGACTGAGGAGACGAGCGCGCTCCCTGCCGTTCCGATGGTCGATGTGCGCGCGGGCGGGGCGCTGCGCCACGCGCTCGAAGGCCGCGCGGAAGCGCTGGCGCTGCGCGACGATTGCCTGTCCGTCTTTCCGCGCGGCACCGTCGCTGCGATGCCGCTTCTTGATCGGCTCGCGCGGCGGTGGCTCGTGCGCTCGCGCGCGCCTTACGTCGCAGAGATCGAGACGATGGCCCGCGCGCTCGGCTTTGCAGGCGTGTGGTTCCTCAACGGCTCCTATCAATGGGGCTGCACGTCGCTCGCGCGCGAGGAAGAGGGCGCGCTTTGGCTCGTGCGCACGCTCGACTGGCCGTTTCCCGGCCTCGGCCGGCGCGTCGCCGTCGCGCGCATGCGCGGGCCGGCGGGCGAGTTTTTCAGCGTCACCTGGCCCGGCTATGTCGGCGCGTTGACCGCGATGGCACCCGGGCGCTTCGCCGCCTGCATCAACCAGGCGCCGCTGCGGCGGCGCACGCGGCATCCCTGGTTGCGCCTCTGCGACATGGCGGCGAACGCGGCGAACACCTGGATTCATGTGCGGCACATGCCGCCGGATCAGCTTCTGCGACTGGTGTTCGAGACCTGCGGCGACTTCGCCGCCGCACGAAAAGCGCTCGAACGGACTCCCGTCGCGCGCCCGGTGATCTACACGCTCATCGGCTGCGCGCCGGGCGAACGCTGCGTGATCGAGCGCACCGAGGAGGCTTACGAAACGCGCTGCGACGACACCGCCGCCGCCAACGATTGGGGCGCGCGCCGTCCGGGCTGGGAGGCGCGCATCGCCGCGCGGCATTTCTTCACGCTGTCGTTCGCCGAAGCCGCGGAGAACAGCCGCGCGCGGCGGGCGGCGCTCGCCGCCTGGCCGGGCCCCATCGCCGGCGACGACTTCGACTGGGTCGCGCCGCCGGTGCTCAATCCGTACACGCGCGTCGCGGTCGCGATGTCGGCGGCGCGCGCCGTCTTGCGCGTCGCGGGCTACGAGATGACGCCGGCCCACGCGCTCCCGCAGCGGGCGACGCAGGCGAGCAGTTTCGGCCCGAATGTCAGTCCCCCGGCGGGCCGGCGGCGATGCGACCGTGCCGCGGCGGTGTCATAATGCCGGCGGATAAAGACCGCGCGGGCGCGGGCCTTCGCCCAGCGCCGCGTTTTCTGAGGAGGAAGGATCATGAAGGCAATTCTGTTGGCGGCGGCGTTGGCCGTGGGCGCGTTGACCGTTCCGGCGCAGGCGGCAAGCTGCAAGGCGCAGGCCGCGGAGAAGAAGCTCGCTGGTGCGGCGCTCAACAGCTTCATGAAGAAATGCGAGACCGATGCGACGAAAACCTGCGAAGCCGATTCCCAGGCGAAGAAGCTTTCGGGCGCGGCCAAAAGCAGCCACATGAAGAAGTGCGTCAGCGACGCCGTGGGGTCCTGATCCGCTCTTGCCGCCGGCGAGCGCGACATCGCCGGAGCGGGCCGGCCCTCTCCCCGCACGGCGGGGGAGGGCCGGCGGGAGCCGCGCAAAAACGTCGTGCTGATGTGCGAGCGAACCGGGCCGCGAAGGACGACGGATCGCAGCATTGCGAAAGCGGCGGGACGAAACCTTGCGGGCGCGGCGCCGTCGCCCTTCGAGGGCCGCGGGGCGCGCGGCCGCCTCGGGGTGACGGCGCAAACCGGGTTGGACTGACGCCGTTCGCGCCGCGCCGCACGCGAAACGCGCCGGCACGCGGATTCCGCCCATGGGAATCCGCTCCTCGCGAGAGTTCGACTGCGCGTTTTCGCTGCGATTGGCCCGCCGCCTAGGCCGCGGCGACGGTCGGGTCCATGATGCGTTTTACCTCGGTGATTTTGTCGGCGGGGAAGCCGCTCATGTCCGCGTGCTTGCGCACCAAGGACTCGTCCTTGGCCAAATAGACGCAATAGACCTTGTCGTCCGTGACATAGGACTCGACCCACTGCACATCGGGGGCGAGCTGTGCAAGCGCCTCGTTGGATTTCTGCGCCGCCTCCCGGAACTGTTCGCGCTGAGCCAAGCCGATGCCCGGCATTTCACGTTCGATGATGTATCGCTTCATGGCAACGTTCCTCCCTGCATTTTTGTTGGCACGCGGCAGGCGTCGAATGTAGCAGAACGGGCCGCAGGCGGGAACGGCGGAGCGAGGGGGGGCATCCGTTCCCGGCTCAGATCGCCCAGGTGCTCGGCCTTCGATTTAATCTGCGAAACAAACGGCTTCGACCCGGCTTGCGTGAATCGCCGCGCACGTTATTGGAAACGCGCGCGGCCTGCCCGGCGCTATTCCTCTCGCGCCCGGCCGAGTCTTGCTTCGCGAGGCCTCGCTCTCCGTGCGTCTTCAGCCGTGCGGCTCATTCCGCGTCCGCCGCTCGCTGCGGCAGCCCTGACCGGGCTTGCAGTGCTCGCACCATCGGCCGGCGGGCTTCGCCAGCGCGCGCACGGTTAACACCTTGCAGCACATGGTGCAGCCGCCGCATTCCCTGGCGGGCCGTGTGGAGTCTTGCGCAGCGGCGCTCACGTTTGTCCGCCGTCCGTCAGGCCGCCGCGAGTTCCCGGTCCTGCGCCTCGGCGCGCTGGAGCGCGGGACGTTCCGCGAGCCGCGCAGCATAGGCGACGAATTCCGGCCGTTCCGGCAAAAGCTTGAAGCGCAGGCCCCAGCGGATGGTTGAGCCGATCACCACGTCCGCGGCGGTGAACTGCGTGCCCATCAGGTACGGCCCCTCGGCGACCGCTTTCGCGAGGTGGTCGAGCACCGCCTCGTAGCTGCCGTAGCCGAGCGCGGTCACCGGCGGTTGTTCCTTGCGGGGGAAGGCGCGGTCCATCATCGCCTGCTCGACGCAGCTCGGCCCAAAAAAGAGCCACTTGAAGTAGACGCCACGCCGCGGATCGCCCACGGGAATGTTGAGCTCTGCGTGCGGAAACGCATCGGCGAGATAGGCGCAGATCGCGGCGGCCTCGGTGATGACGACGCCCTCGTGGCGCAGCGCGGGCACTTTGCCCATGGGATTGACCGCGAGGTACTCGGGCGCGCGGTTTTCGCCTCTTTTCAAGTCGACGACGCGGATCTCGTAGGGCTCGCCCACCTCTTCGAGCATCCAGTGCGCGATGGAGGACCGTGAAGGCACACTGTGATACAGCGTCATCTTGGACATTCCGGTATTCCTTCCTATCTCCAGCCCCGCGACAAGCGCCGGCCGTCGGCGTAGACTTGCCATCCATAGCAGGTCGCGGGCTCGGCGTGAGTAGCCTAAGACTGCTCCGCGTCTCGAGAAACGCGGCCGCTTGAACCGCCGGTTCAAGGAGGTAGGACCATGGCGCCTCGAGACCTTGCCTTCGTCGCCCAAGACGCCCCCGCGCTGCCGGAAATCCGCAAGATCGGAGCCGGCGACGTGTTCGACGCGCTCAAGCGTGGCCTCGACGACTTCCGCGCCATGCCGACCACGCATGTGATCTTTCTGAGCCTCATCTATCCGATCGTCGGCCTCGTGCTCGCGCGGCTGACCTTCGGCTACGACGTCGTGCCGCTGCTCTATCCCATCCTTGCGGGGTTCGCCCTGGTGGGCCCGTTCGCGGCGGTTTGGATCTACGAGCTCAGCCGCCGGCGCGAGGCGGGCCTCGACGTCGCCTGGCATCACGCCTTCGACATCGTGCACGCGCGCTCGTTCGGCGCCATCCTCGTGCTGGGCTTCCTGCTGATGGCGCTCTTCGTGATCTGGCTTGCGGTCGCGCACGCGATCTATGTGGCGATCGTCGGCTACGGGGCGCCCGTATCGCTCGGCTACTTCATCAATCAGGTGTTCACGACGCCGGAAGGCTGGCTGCTCATTCT
Organism: Variibacter sp.; assembly: GCA_019689555.1. Classification (GTDB taxonomy): domain Bacteria; phylum Pseudomonadota; class Alphaproteobacteria; order Rhizobiales; family Xanthobacteraceae; genus JADGHE01. The sequence goes on from JADGHE010000004.1 coordinate 15,500, forward strand.
GATCGGCAACGGCGTCGGCTTCCTGTTTGCCGTGACGGCGCTGGCGATCAGCGTCGTCTCGTTCCCTCTGCTGCTCGAGCACAATGTCGGCGCGATGGCGGCGATCGCGACCTCGGTGAAGGCCGTGATGAAAAACCCCGCCGCGATGGCGCTGTGGGGCCTCGTCGTCGCGGCCGCCTTGGCGGTCGGCTCGATTCCGTTCCTGTTCGGACTCGCCGTCGTCATGCCGGTGCTGGGGCACGCGACCTGGCACCTCTACCGCAAAGTGGTCGACGCGCAGACGAGTCCGCCGCAGGAATATCGCGAGCCCGAAAAGCGCGTGCGCTATGCAGCCGACTTTCCTGCGGCCCTTTTCCCGGTCTCCACCGACCGGCGACCATAAACCTCGGCGTGGTTTTCAGGACGGCGCCGCGGGAGCGCGAGCCGCGCCCCCGCGGTGGTTCTGCGAGCGCGTCCGCCGCCCGAGCGGCGTCATTCCGCCGGCGGGTAGAAATGCGGGCTGATGTTGCGGGTGCGGCGCTCGGCCCAGGCGAGGACGGCGGCAAAGAACGCGAACGCGACAAGAATGGCAGAGACGACGATAACCGTTTCGGTTGGCATGCCGAGGCTCCAAGATCTTTCGAGAAAGGTCCGGGAAAGGCCCGGGAAAGGCATCGGGAACCTAGCGGCCATGATTTGGGTTCGATTTGATTTGAATCAATCGGGGGTTTGACGCGGCCGCGGGGAGGGCCGCGCCGCCCTTGCGGCCTCGCACGCCGTCGCCATTCGAATGCCGCGAAGGTGACGCTCTCTTGCGCGCGGCGAGGCCGGAAGTCTCGGTCGCCGTCGAGCGGAGCCCGGATGCGTTGCGCCTCTGCCGGTTTTGCGCTGCTTTTCGTCGCGGCCACGGTGTGCGCGCACGCGGCGCGCGCGCAGGAACAACAGGCCGCCGACACGGACGACTCCGTCTGCCTCATGGTGGAATCGGCGGCACGGACGCATGACCTGCCGCTCGAATTCTTCGCCCGGGTGATCTGGCGCGAAAGCCGCTTCAACGCCGAGGCGGTGGGGCCGGTGACGCGCAGCGGCGCGCAGGCGCTGGGGATCGCCCAGTTCATGCCCGGCACGGCCGCCGAGCGCGGGCTGCTCGATCCGTTCGATCCGGTGCAAGCGCTGCCGAAGGCCGCAGAGTTTCTCAAGGAGCTGCGGGCCGCGTTCGGCAATCTCGGCCTTGCCGCGGCGGCCTACAATGCGGGCCCGCGCCGGGTGCAGGAATGGCTGGCGGGCACAGCCACGCTGCCCGCCGAGACGCAGGACTACGTGCTCGCAGTCACCGGCCGCCCGGCGGAGGAATGGGCGGAAGGGGGCGAGGCCGACTTCTCCGCCCCGCCGACCACCTGCCGCGAGCTGATGGCGCTGCTCAAGCGATCGCCGAATCCGTTCGTGGCCGCGCTCGAGCGCCGCGTGCGGGAAGGGGCGGCGCGGCCCTGGGGCGTACAGCTCGCCGCGGGATTTTCCCGCGCCCGCGCGCTCGCGAGCTATGGCCTGGCTCTGAAGCAGCTCTCCGGCGTGCTCGGCGAGCACGATCCGACGATCCTCAGCACGCTGTTGCGGAGCCGCGGCACGCGCACCTTCTACCAGGTGCGGGTGGGCGCCGACACGCGGCCCGCGGCAGAAAAGCTTTGCGAACGCATCCGCGGCGCCGGCGGTGCCTGCCTGGTGCTGCGCAACCGGCCCGCCCCGCGCAGACCCTGAGGCAAGGCCGGCGCACCGGCGCCTTTGGCCGTGCAGACAACGAGCGGATGGTGAGGCGGACCCGGGATCGCCGGGAGCCGGCGCGACGTCTGGCGCGGCGGCGCGTTACGCCAGGAACAGGAGCGCCAGCACCACGATCCCGACCAGACCGGCGATGAAGATGATGCGGCGGCTGCGCGCGCCCAGAATGATCTCCCCGCCGCGCGCCTTCTCGGCCGGATAGGGCTCGGGTTCCTTCGGCGGCGGCGCCGGCTGCGCGGGTCCTTCCCGAACGGGCATGATCGCCTCCTTGCCGAAGCAAAGCGCGATCGGCTGAAATGTTCCTGCCCGGGGGCGCGAGGGCGGGCGTCCCCTGGCGCCTTGGCGCCGAAAACCCGATATACTAGCGCCGTTATCGTCCGCTAAGGCTCACAATGAACGCCCCGACCCCGCCAGGCGCGCCGCCTCCCGCCACCGATGCCACCGAGCCCATCGCGCATCACGGCGTCGGCAGCCGTATCCGCAAATACTTCCTGACCGGCCTCGTGGTGGCGGGGCCCGTCGCGATCACCTTCTATCTCGTCTGGTCGTTCGTCACCTGGGTCGACGATCTGGTGCGGCCGTTCATTCCCGTCGCCTATCGGCCGGAGACCTACCTGCCGGTGAATGTGCCGGGGCTCGGGCTCATCATCGCGTTCCTCGCCCTGACGCTGCTCGGCTTTTTCACCGCCAACCTCGTCGGCCGTACCCTCGTCGAGGCGGGCGAGAAGATTCTCGAGCGGATGCCGGTCATCCGCGCCGTCTACCGCGGCCTCAAGCAGGTCTTCGAGACGCTGTTCTCGCAGACGGGTTCGAGTTTCCGCAAAGTCGGCCTCATCGAGTTCCCGGCGCCCGGCATGTGGTCGCTCGTCTTTCTCTCCACGCCGCCGAGCGCCGAAGTGAGCGCCGTGCTGCCGCCCGAGGAGCACGTCTCGGTGTTCATGCCCTGCACCCCCAACCCGACGACGGGCTTTTTCTTCTACCTGCCGCGCCGATCCGTGATCGAGCTGGACATCCCGGTCGAGGCGGCTGCGAAGCTCATCATGAGCGCCGGCTTGATTCAGCCGGGCAGCGGGGATTCGCAGCGGGCGCTCTCGGTGCTGGTCGAGCAGGCGCGCGCCGCCCGGTCCCGTTCGCAGGCGCCGGCGAAGTGAGGCGGCCTGTCGGGCGGGTAGGTCCGGCGGCTTCCATGTCCCTCTCGCCGCGCCGCCCGCGCTAGCCTGCGCGCAAAAGGCGGATCGCCTCGTCGCGCTCGAACAGATAGAGCAGGAGCCGCAGGGCCTGCCCGCGCGGCGTCTCGAGGTGCGGATCGCGCGCGAGCGCGAGCGCGGCGTCGTCGCGCGCCGCCTCGATCATCGCGCCGTGCACATCGAGCCGCGCGAGGCGGAAGCCCGGCATGCCGCTCTGGCGCGTGCCGAGCACGTCGCCTTCTCCGCGCAGCCGCAAATCCTCCTCGGCGATGCGGAAGCCGTCGTCGGTCTCGCGCATGATGGCAAGCCGCGCCTTGGCGGTCGCGCCGAGCGGCGCCTTGTAAAGCAGAAGGCAGGTGGAGCGCTTCGCGCCGCGGCCGACGCGGCCGCGCAGCTGATGCAGCTGCGCGAGCCCGAAGCGCTCGGCGTGCTCGACGACCATGACGGTCGCCTCGGGCACGTCGACGCCGACCTCGATCACCGTCGTGGCGACCAGCACGCGCGTTTCGCCGGCGGCGAAGCGGGCCATCGCGGCGTCCTTGTGGGCGCCCTTCATCCGTCCGTGCACCAGGTCGACGGCCCTGCCGAAACGGGCTTTCAGCGCGGCGAAGCGCTCTTCGGCCGCGGCGATGTCGATGCTTTCGGACTCGGCGACCAGCGGGCACACCCAGTAGACCCGCTGTCCCTCGTCGATGGCGCGCCCCACCGCCTCCACGACGTCGTCGAGACGCGAGAGCGGAACGGCGCGCGTATCGATGGGCTGCCGCCCCGCCGGCTTCTCGCGCAGCTGCGAGACGTCCATGTCGCCGAAATAGGTGAGCACGAGCGTGCGCGGGATCGGCGTCGCGGTGAGCACCAGCACGTCCACGGCCTCGCCCTTGCGCGCGAGCGCGAGGCGCTGATGCACGCCGAACCGGTGCTGCTCGTCGATGATGGCGAGGCCGAGATCCTTGAACGCCACGGTCTCCTGGAACAGCGCATGCGTGCCGACGGCGAGATCGATCTCGCCCTCGGCGAGCGCGCGCTCGGCTTCGGCGCGTTCGCGGCCGCGCTCGCGCCCCGTGATGAGCGCGACGCGCAGGCCCGCGGCCGCGGCGAGCGGCGCGATCGTCGCATAGTGCTGACGGGCGAGAATTTCCGTCGGCGCCATCAGCGCCGCCTGACGGCCGGCCTCGACCACGGCGGCGGCGGCGAGCAGTGCCACCACCGTCTTGCCGGAGCCGACATCGCCCTGCAGCAGGCGCAGCATGCGCTCGGGCTTGGCGAGGTCGGCGGCGATGTCGTCCACGGCTTTCCGTTGCGAAGCCGTGAGCGCGTAGGGGAGGGAGGACACGATGCGCGCGCGCAAGCGTCCGTCCCCGACATTGCGGCGGCCGCGCGGGCGTCGCACATGGGCGCGCACCAGCGCCAGCGCGAGCTGGCTCGCGAGCAGTTCGTCATAGGCGAGGCGTGACCACGCCGGGCTTTCGGGCGCGGCGGCGGCGGGGCTTTCGGGCCGGTGCACGGCCCTCAGCGCGTCGGCGAAGGACGGCCAGCGCCGCGCCGCGAGCCATCGCGGCTCCTGCCACTCGGGCAGGCTCGGCAAGCGCGCAAGTGCCGCTTCGACGGCGCGGCCGACCTGCCGCCCGCTCAAGCCCTCGGTCAACGGATAGACCGGCTCGACGAGCGGCAGCCTGTCGAGCTCACGCTCCTCGACCACGCGGTCGGGATGCACCATCTGCAGCATTCCGTCCCACAGCGTCGCGACGCCGGAGACGTGGCGCAGCGCGCCCACGGGCAGGAGCTTCTCGAGATAGCCGCGCGGCGCATTGAAGTAGGTGAGCACGATGTCGCCGGTCGCGTCATGGGCGTAGATGCGGTAGGGGGCGCGCGTCCGCCCGGGCGGCGGCGCGCGATGCCGGTCGATCGTCACCGCGACCGTGACGGTCTCGCCCGGCACGACGTCGCGCAAAAGCGGCCGCTTGCTGCGGTCGATCGTTGCGGACGGCAGGTGGAACAGGACGTCGAGCACGCGCGCAGACGCGCCGCCTCGCCCCGTGAGGCGCGCGAACAGTGCCTCCTGCTTCGGTCCGATGCCGGGCAGGCTGCCCACGCCGGCGAACAGCGGATCGAGCAGGGAAGGACGCACGGGGAATCTCTCCAAATCGCGGGCCTTCATGCTTGCGCGCGCGCCGCGGCGTGACAACAACGCGCCGGCCGTTCGCCTCAACCGCTGACAAACGGCGCGCCGCCGACTAGATAGGGGCGGCGCCCGGCCCGTCCGGGCTTTCGGCATTGAACGGGGAGCGGAATGACCGGAACCACGCTATCGAGCGAGGGGTTGGACATGCGGCGGCGCCGGCTGCTGTTTCGCGCCTGGCACCGGGGCACTCGCGAGATGGACCTCATCATGGGCCGCTTCATGGATTCCGTGATTTCCGACCTCAGCGAGGCCGAACTTAGCGAATGCGAGAGGTGGATCGAACTCCCTGACCCCGACCTCTATCTCTGGGTGACCGGCGAGGAGCCTGTGCCGCGCGAATTCGATACCCCGCTGTTCCGCCGTTGGCGCGCCTTCCATCGAGGTTGAGCCGATGGTGCGCTCGCCTGCGGAAAGACTGGCGCCCGGCCGCCGGTTGATGCTTGCGCGCGTCGCCGACGGCGCGGAAGGGCTCGCGGTCGCCGATCTTGCGCGCGCCGTCGCGGCGCGGCCGGACGCGCCGGCGATCGCGCTGCTCGGCATCTGCCGCGACGGGCCGCGCATGGCTGCGCTCGCGCGCGCGCTCGCCTTCTTTGCGCCGGAGATCGCCGTCCTGGAATTTCCCGCCTGGGACTGCCTCCCGTACGACCGGGTCTCGCCGCACGCGGCCGTGGTCGCCCAGCGCATGATGACCCTGTCGCGCCTCGCGCGCATGAAGGGCCACAGCCAGCCCACGGTGCTTCTGACGACCGTCAACGCCGTCCTGCAGCGCGTGCCCGCGAAGGCGTTCACCGCGCGGCAGTCGCTCTCGGCGGCGCCCGGCAACGTCCTCGACATGGAGGGCGTGGTGAAGTGGCTGGAGCTCAACGGCTACGTCCGCGCCTCGACCGTGCGCGAGGCGGGCGAATATGCGGTGCGGGGCGGCATCGTCGATCTTTATCCGCCGGGGCTCGATCTGCCGATCCGGCTCGATTTCTTCGGCGACACGCTCGAATCGATCCGCAGCTTCGATCCGGAGACCCAGCGCACCGTCGGCCAGCTCCGCAGCCTCGACCTCGTTCCGGCGGCGGAGTTCCAACTCACCACCGCGACGATCCGCAGCTTCCGCCAGGGCTATACGGAGGCGTTCGGCGCGCCGGCGCGCGACGACGTGCTCTACGAGGCGGTGAGCGAGGGGCGGCGCCACCCCGGCATGGAGCACTGGCTCCCGCTCTTTCAGCCGAACCTCGAAACCCTGTTCGATTACGTTCCCGGCACGCCCGTGCTGCTCGAACCGCTGGCGGAGGATGCGGCCGACGAGCGGCTGGCGCAGATCACCGACTATTACGAGGCGCGCCGCGCGGCGCTCGAGGAACCGCATGGGGGCGCGCCCTATCATCCGCTCCCGCCCGACCGGCTCTATCTCACCGGGACGGAATGGCGGGACCGCCTCGCCGCGGCCGCACTCGCGGTGCTCACCCCCTTCGGGGTGCCCGAGGGCGACGCCGACGTCGTCGATCTCGACACGCGGCAGGCCCGCAACTTCGCCGCCGAGAGGGCCGAGCCGAACGCGAACGTGTTCGAGGCCGTGGCGAGGTACGTCGAGGCGCTGCACGCGGATCGCAAGCGCGTCGTCATCGCGCTGTGGAGCGAGGGCTCGCGCGAGCGCATGAAGCACGTGCTGGCCGAGCACGGGCTCAGCAATCTCACGGAGGTGAGGTCCTGGCCCGAGGCTCTGGCGCGCCCGCGCAGCGAAGTCGCCCTGGCGGTGCTCGGGCTCGAGCACGGCTTCGAGACGGCGGATGCGGCGATCGTCAGCGAGCAGGACATTCTCGGCGACCGCCTCGTGCGGCCGCGTCGCGCCGCGCGCCGCGCGCAGGACTTCATTGCCGAGGTCACGAGCCTGACCGAAGGCGACCTCGTGGTCCACGTCGATCACGGCATCGGACGTTTCGCCGGCCTCAAGGCGATCGAGGCGGCGGGCGCGCCGCACGACTGCCTCGAGATCCACTATGCCGGCGGCGACAAGCTCTTTCTGCCGGTCGAGAACATCGAGCTCTTGAGCCGCTACGGCTCGGAAGAGACGAACGTCCAGCTCGACCGGCTCGGCGGCAGCGGATGGCAGGCGCGCAAGGCGCGGATGAAGAGCCGCATCCGCGAAATGGCCGGCGAGCTCATCAAGATCGCGGCGGAGCGGCAGCTCCGCGAGGCGCCGCGCCTCACCGTCGGTCCCGGGCTCTACGAGGAGTTCTGCGCCGGCTTCCCCTACGAAGAGACCGAAGACCAGCGCGCGGCGATCGACGCCGTCATCGACGATCTCGCCTCGGGCCGGCCCATGGATCGCCTGGTGTGCGGCGACGTCGGCTTCGGCAAGACGGAGGTGGCGCTGCGGGCGGCCTTCATCGCGGCGATGAACGGCAAGCAGGTCGCCGTCGTCGTCCCGACGACGCTGCTCGCGCGCCAGCACGCGAAGACCTTCACCGAGCGTTTCCGCGGCTTTCCGGTGCGGGTCGCGCAGGCCTCGCGGCTCGTGCCCGCAAGCCAGCTGCGCGAGGTGAAGCAGGGGCTCGCCTCGGGCGCCATCGACATCGTCGTCGGCACGCACGCGCTGCTCGGCAACACGGTCCGCTTCAAGGATCTCGGGCTCCTCATCGTCGACGAGGAGCAGCACTTCGGCGTCGCGCACAAGGAGAAGCTGAAACAGATTCGCGCCGAGGTGCATGTGCTCACGCTCACGGCGACGCCCATCCCGCGCACGCTGCAGCTCGCGCTCACCGGCGTGCGCGAGCTCTCGATGATCGCGTCGCCGCCCGTGGACCGGCTCGCGGTGCGCACCTTCGTTTCGCCGTTCGACGAGCTCGTGGTGCGCGAGGCGCTCCTGCGCGAGCGCTATCGCGGCGGGCAGGCCTTCTATGTTTGTCCGCGCATCGAGGATCTCGCCGAGGCCAAGGAATTCCTCGACAAGGCCGTGCCGGAGGTACGCGTCGCGGTTGCCCACGGGCAGATGCCGGCGGGGCAGCTCGAGGACATCATGTCGGCCTTCTACGACGGCAAGTACGACGTGCTGTTGTCGACGGCCATCGTGGAATCCGGTCTCGACATCCCGACCGCCAACACGCTGATCGTCCACCGCGCTGACCGCTTCGGGCTCGCGCAGCTCTATCAGCTTCGCGGCCGCATCGGGCGCTCCAAGCTGCGCGCCTATGCGCTGTTCACGCTGCCGGTCGACAAGAAGATCACGCCGCAGGCGGAGCGGCGGCTCAAGGTGCTGCAGTCGCTCGACTCCCTCGGCGCCGGCTTCCAGCTCGCCTCGCACGATCTCGACATCCGCGGCGCCGGCAACCTCCTCGGCGAAGAGCAGTCCGGCCACATCAAGGAGGTCGGCTACGAGCTCTACCAGCAGATGCTGGAGGAGGCGGTGGCGAGCCTCAAGGCCGGCATCGCCGAGCCGATCGCCGACCGTTGGTCGCCGCAGATCACCATCGGGACTCCGGTGCTCATTCCGGAAAACTATGTCTCCGATCTCGCGGTGCGCCTCAGCCTCTACCGTCGGCTCGCCGACATGGAGGACGAGCGCGAGATCGAGTCCTTCGGCGCCGAACTCGTGGACCGCTTCGGGCCGATGCCGGACGAGGTGAAGCACCTGATGAAGATCATCGTGCTCAAGGCGCTGTGCCGCCGCGCCAATGTCGAGAAGCTCGAGGCCGGCCCGAAGGGCGCCGTGCTCGCCTTCCGCGACAACGCCTTCGCCAATCCGGACGGGCTCGTCGGCTTCATCCGCGAGCAGGGGCCGGCGGCGCGCGTGCGCCCGGACATGAAGGTCGTGTTCTTCGCCGACTGGGAGCGGCCCGAGCAGCGGCTTGACGGCGCGATGCGCATCATGCGCCGCCTCGTCGGCCTCGCCGAGCGCGCCAAGGCGGCGTGAGCGAGGGCGCGGGACTTCAGCCCGCACCCGGCCCCGCGGCGTGCGGCGGCTCCGCGCCGGCGCGCCGGGCGCGCTCGGCCACGGCGCGGTCGATCACGCCCGCGAGAAAGTCGGGCGCCTGCGCGCCCGAGACCGCCAGCACATTGCCGACGATGAAGCAGGGCACGCCGTCGATGCCGGCGCGCCGCGCCTGCTCGGCCGCCTGCGTCACGGAATCGACGTCCGTATCGCTCGCGAGCAGCGCGCGCACGCGCTCCCCGTCGAGCCCGCAGTCGACCGCCGCCCGCACGAGCACCTCGCGGTCCGACAGATCGGCCCCCTCGGTGAAGTAGAGCTCCATCAGGCGCTGCTTCATGCGCCCGGCGTCGCCGCTCTCGCCGGCCCACAGGATCAGCCGGTGGCAGTCGAGCGTATTGGGCTGGCGGGAGATCTTGTCGAGCCGGTAGTCGAGGCCTTCCTCCGCGGCCGCGGCGATGATGCGCGTCGCCATCTGCCTGTAGCGCTCGACCGAGCCGAACTTGATCGTCAGATAGTCGGTGCGGGAGATGCCTTCGCGCGGCACCCAGTCGTTCAGGAAATAGGGATGCCATCGCACCTCGACCGGCACGTCCGGCCGCATGGCGATGGCCTTCTCGAGCCGACGCTTGCCGATGAAGCACCACGGGCACACCACGTCGGAGACGACGGTGATCGGAAGGGGTTCCATGCGCGGTCCTCCTCTTTCCCGACGCTGCTTTGCCGACGCTTTGCCGTGCGCCCGCGAGCCTAGCACACCGGTCGGAGCAGCGGCCATTGCGCGCTTGCGGGAGGCGAAACGGGGAAGCGCGCGCTCACCCCGCGCGCCTCGTGCGGAAGGCTGCGCCCACGAGCGGGCTCACGCCTCGCGCGGCGAGCGCCCGGCGGATGGCGTCGAGATCGGGGCCCGCGCCTGCGAGCTTCTGGCCCGCCAGGAGATCGGGGAGGGCGGTGAGCACGCTGTCCGGCGCGATGGCGCCGACCACGTCGTGCAGCTCCCCGAGGGCGAAGCGATAGCCCCCGACGGTCACGACCCCGGCGGGCGGGCCGCTCAGCGTCAGCGCGCCGGTCGCCGCGTCGATGCGGCAGGGAAAGCCGGTGTCGGTGGAAAGCGCCGCCGGCGCGTCCGCTTCGCCCGCCCCGCAGCGCTGCGGCGTCATCGGTCCGCCGAAGGCGAGCGTTCCCGCGGCCGTGCGCGCGAGCGTGCCCACGACGATCCCATCGGCGGCGCCCGCAGGCGCAACGATGGGCCCTGCCTTCAAGACGGCGGGCCGCCCGTCCGGCGGCCTGCGGAGCGCAACCAGTCCGGCTTCGCCGAAGGCGAGCACGTCGATGAGTGCGGAGCGACCCCGCCAAAGCGGGCTCGCCGGCTGCCGCTCCGGCGAGCGCCAGAGGCCGATGATCGCGGCCGTGTGGGTGCCGCCGATCACGCCCGCCTCGGCGAGCGGCGCGGCGAGCGGCCCGGGCAGCACCGCGGCGTCCGCCCGCGCCTCGGCGAGCAGCGCCGCGAAGGTCTCCACCTCCAAGGGCTGATGCAGCGCCAGCCGCCCGCCGGTCAGCAGCCACGGCATCAGCGTCGTCGCCAGCACCGCGAACGAGGAGGGGAGCATCGTGCCGACGAGAGAGGCGCGCCGCTTCAGCCCGGCCTCGAGCACGACCGCCGTTCCGCCGACCATCAGCGCCGCATGGCTGCGCGGGCAGGGCACATGCCCCTCGGGCCCCGTCTCGAAGGTGATGACGGCCGGCGCCGCCGCGTTGTGCGCGCACTCGAGCGCGGCTGGCTCGGCCGGGGCGTTCCCGAACGGATCGCCGAGCGGCACGAGGCCGTCCGCCACGGTCTCGCCGAACCCGCAGACGTGGCGGATGCTGAAGGTTTTGGCCGCGATGCCGAGCGCCACCCCCTCGGCGTCCGGCACCGCATGCGGGGCCGCCGCGATCAGGGCCCGCGCCTCGACGGCGGCGAGCGCCGCGGCGGCCTCGGCGTGCCGCCAGAGCAGCGGGATCGGCGCGGCGACGAGGCCCGCGCGCAGAATGCCGAGCAGGCCGACGACGCTCTCGATCGTGTTCGCCGCCTGCACCGCCACGACCGCGCCGCGCGCAAGCCCGAGACCCCGCAGGCGCGCCGCGACCCGGCTCACGGCCCGCTCCGCCTTGCGATAGGTGAGCAGCCGAGAGGCGCCGACGGGAAGCCGGACGAGATCGAGCAGCGCGACCGCCTCGGGCGTGCGGCGGGCGTTGCGGCTCAACAGATCGTCGAGCGTCGGCCACTCCTGCACGGCCTCGGGGCCGCGTGAGGCGGACGGGTCGGCCGGTGCGGTCACGGCGTCCTCATTGCGGCTGCGGCTCCCGCCACCAGGTCTCCGGCAGATAGCCGTGCAGGGAGGTCGCCTGCGGGCGCCGGATGTGCGACCAGCGCGCGACCCACTGCGTCGGCGCGTAGAAGAGCGGCACGACGTAGAAGCCGGAGAGCAGCACGCGGTCGAGCGCACGCGTCGCCGCAACGAAGCTCGGCCGATCGCGCGCCGCCAGCATGGCCTCGATCATCGCGTCGACGGCCGCACTTTTCAGGCCCATGTAGTTGCGCGTGCCCGGCGTGTCGGCCGCCGCCGCCCCCCAATAGAAGCTCTGCTCGTTGCCGGGCGACAGCGAGACGCCCCATTCGTACTGCAGCATGTCGAAATCGTAGGTCTGCCTGCGGCGATCGTACTGCACGGCGTCGACGAGGCGCACGCGGGCCGTGATGCCGGCGCGCTTCAAGTCGCGCTGAAAGACGAGGGCTAGACGCTCTTGATCTTTCGTCGTCACCAGGATTTCGAAGGCAAACGGACGGCCGGTGCGGTCGCGCAGCTCCGTGCCCTCGATCTCCCAGCCGGCCTGGGCGAGAAGCGCGAGGGCGCGCCGCAGGCCCTTGCGGTCCCGTCCCGATCCGTCGGAGGCCGGGGGCGACCAAGCGCCCGCGAGAATGTCGGGGCGCACGGCGCCGGGAAACGGCGCGAGCAGCGCGCGCTCGGTCGCATCCGCCGCGCGGCCGTGCGACGACAGTTCGGAGCCCGCGAAGTAGCTGTCGATCCGCCGGTAATGGCCGAAGAAGAAGTTGCGGTTGACCCAGTCGAAGTCGAACAGCATCGCGATCGCCTCGCGCACGCGCACATCCGCGAACAGCGTCCGCCGCGTGTTGAACACGAAGCCCGACATCCCCTGCGGAACGCCGGTCGCGAACGTCTCCTTGACGATGCGGCCGTCGCGCACGGCGGGAATGTCATAGCCCGTCTCCCAGCGGGCGGCGTCGCTTTCCGCGCGCACGTCGCACAGGCCCTTCTTGAAGGCTTCGAACTGGGCGTTGGCGTCGCGATAGAAGTCGAACCGGATCTCGTCAAAGTTCCACAAGCCGCGATTGACGGCGAGATCGCGGCCCCAGTAGTGCGGGTTGCGCTTGAGCGTGACCCGCTCGCCGGGCGCGACTTCGGCGACGACGTAGGGGCCGCTCCCCAGCGGCGCGACGAACGAGGTCCTCTCGAAGGCCTCGGGATCGGTCGCGTGTTTCGCGAGCACCGGCATCAGGCCGAGGATGAGCGGCAGTTCGCGGTCCGCCGCCCCGCCGAAGTCGAACCGCACCGAGCGCGGCCCCACGATCTCGGCCCGGGCCACCTTGGAATAGTAGGCGCGGTGATTCGGCCGCCCCTTCTCGCGCAGGAGCGCCCAGGAAAAGACGACGTCTTCCGGCGTGACCGGGGTGCCGTCGGAGAATCGGGCAGCGGGGTCGAGCGTAAAGGTCACGTAGCTGCGCGCCGAATCGGTCTCGACGCTGCGGGCGAGCAGGCCGTAGAGCGTGAACGGCTCGTCGTAGCCGCGCACGAGCAGGCTCTCGACCACGTAGCCCCTGACTTCCTGCAGGGGCAGGCCGTTGACGATGAAGGGATTGAGGCTGTCGAACGTGCCGAGCATCGCGAGCGTGAGCCGGCCGCCTTTCGGCGCAGCCGGATTGACGTAGGGGAAGTGATCGAACCCCTCGGGCAGCGCCGGCTCGCCGTGCATGGCGATGGCGTGGCGCGCCGTGGCGTGCGCGCACGCGGGATACGCGAGCGCGCCGGCGAGTGCCGCGACGATCAGCCTCCTGCGTGCGATCGCGCGGCCCGTTCCGCCGACGCTCGAGTGCAGCGATCGCATCGTCGAACCGCATCGATTCGTGGCGCCGCGGCGAATCTAGCACAGGCGCCGAATCGACGCCTGCGACGCCGCAATTCCGCGCTTGAAACCGGTGAACGGCGCGCTCCGCGGCAATGAGGGTTTACGGCGTCACGCTGTTGCCGTATTTGACGCGGAGACAGCCCGCGAACGGGGGGTGCGTTCGCGCGCGCCGTTGCGCGTACGCCGGCTTGAGAGGAATGGAATTCATGCGTTTTGTGACCGTAAGCGTGCCGGCTCGGTCGGCGCGAAGGGCGCCTGGATTAGCCGCGGTGGCGGGCGCGCTGGCGCTGCTCGCCGTCGAACCCTCTGTGGCGCAGCAGGCGACGCCACCGCAGAAGCAAGCGCAGGCGCAGTCGCAGCCCCGCCAGAATCAGCAGCGGGCCCAGCCGCAACAGCGGCCCGCGCAACAGTCGCAGCCTTCGCAGGCTCCGGCCGGCGCCCCGGCGACCCCTCCCGTGGCCGCGACGCCGCCGCTCATCTACTCGCCGTGGACCAAGGTTTGCGGCAAGGAGGGGCCGCCGAACAGCCCCAACGAGCAGAAGCAGGTGTGCTTCACCATCAAGGAGGCCCGGCTCGACACGGGGCAGTTCGTCGCCTCGGCCGGCCTCATCGAGCTCGACGGCGAGCCGAAGAAGATCCTGCGCGTCACGCTTCCGCTCGGCCTGCTGCTGCGGCACGGCACGCGCATGATCGTCGACTCCAACCAGCCGATGATGGGCGTGTACAATTTCTGCCTCCCCAACGGCTGCTGGGCCGACTTCGAGGTGAACCAGGACTTCGTCGGCACGCTGAAGAAGGGGCAGAACCTCGTTCTGCAGGCCTTCAACCTCAACGGCCAGGTCGCGAGCTTCACATTCCCGCTCACCGACTTCGCCAAGGCGAACGAAGGTCCGCCGACCGATCCGAAGGTGCTCGAGGAGCAGCAGAAGAAGCTCCAGGAGGAGCTGCAGAAGCGGGCCGAGGAGGCGCGCAAGAAGCTCGAGCAGCAACAGCAGCAGGGCCAGCCGCCGAAAGCGCAGTGAGCGGCCCTGATTTTTGAGAATACGAGAGGCGCGTCATCGGCGCGCCTCTTTGCGGCTGCGCCGGCTCTGTCGCCGCGCCGGATTCTCCCGATCAGTTCAACGGGCAGCGGCGCAGGCGGTAGCGGCCCGTGGCGTCGCGCTCGAAGGCCTGCGCCACCTGCGGATGGCGCAACGGCTCGCCCGACGTGTCGGGCAGAAGGTTCTGCTCGGAGACATAGGCCACGTATTCCGTCTCCGCGTTCTCGGCGAACAGGTGATAGAATGGCTGATCCTTGTGCGGCCTGACCTCGGGCGGGATCGCCAGCCACCATTCCTCGGTGTTCGAGAATGTCGGATCGACATCGAAGATGATGCCGCGGAACGGAAACACGCGGTGTCGCACCACATCCCCGATATTGTACTTGGCGATCCGTGTCTTGCTCATGGCTCGCAAGGGTGGCGGCGTTTGAGCCGAAGGGCAGTCCGCTTCTCGGGAGCGCGCAAGGGCCGCCCCGGGGCGACCGGCGCCGAGGCCGCATCGCGAGCCCGCTCGGCGCCGCGACCGCGTGCGCGATTGTTGACGCTGCCTTCCGCGGCGACTCGCCGGGGCTCGCCCAAGCCGCAGACCCCCTCAGCGTGACCTGATGCTCGACGTCATCAATCTGGCGCTGCCCTTCTTCGGACTGATATTTCTTGGCTACGTCTGCGGAAAACTCAAGCCGATTCCCGACGCCGGCCTCGCATGGATGAACTTCTTTCTCATCTATGTGGCGCTGCCGGCGCTGTTCTATCGCATACTGGCGAAGACGCCCTTCGAACAGCTCGCGAATATTCCCTTCATCGTCGCGACGACGCTCGCGACCTTCTGCGCCTTCACCCTGGCGTTCGCGGCGGCCTTGATCGTTCGCCACGGCAAGGTCCGGCCGTCGGTGATCGCCGCGCTCGCCGGAAGCTACGGAAACATCGGCTATATGGGGCCGGGGCTCGCGCTCACCACGCTCGGCGCGGAGGCGGCGGTGCCCGTCGCGCTCATCTTCTGCTTCGACAACATTCTCCTGTTCTCCCTGGCCCCGCTGCTGCTCGCGCTGTCGGACTCCCGTCGCAAGAGCCTCGGCGCCGCGGCGCTCGACGTTGCGGGAAGCATCGCGAGCAATCCGCTCATCATCGCCACCGCCGCGGGCGTCGCTGCGGCGGCGCTGCGGTTCGAGCCGCCGGTCGCGCTCGATCGTCTGCTGCTCTTTCTGCAGAACGCGGCTGCGCCCTGCGCCCTGTTCGCGCTCGGCGTCACCGTCGCCCAGCGCGTTTTCGAGAGGACGACGTGGGACGTGCCGCTCGTCGTCCTTGTCAAACTGGTCGTTCATCCCGCCGCGGCGCTCCTGCTGCTTTCGGCGCTCGGGCCTCAGCCCCAGGCGTGGCTGGGAACGGCCGTTCTGATGGCGGCGCTGCCGCCTGCGCTCAACGTGTTCATCATCGCGCGCCAGTACGACGAGGGCGTTGCCCAGGCCTCGAGCGCGGTCCTGCTCGGCACGGTGCTCTCGGTCGTTACGCTGACGACCGTCATGTGGCTGGTGAAGAGGCAGCAATTGCCGCATGCTCTGTTCGATTGAGGGCCTCGAAGGGTAGCGGCCGCGCCATGACCCAACCGCTCGCCGGCGTCACCGTGCTGGACTTCACGACCCTGCTGCCCGGGCCGCTCGCGACGCTGATGCTGGCGGAAGCGGGCGCCGAGGTGATCAAGATCGAGCGCCCGGGCGGGGAGGAAATGCGCGCCGCACGCCCGCAGCGGGACGGCGTCTCCGCCGCCTTCGCGATGCTCAACGCCGGCAAGCGCAGCGTGGAGATCGACCTCAAGCGCGCGGCGGAGCGCGAGCGCCTCGCGCCGCTGATCGCCCGCGCCGACGTGCTGGTCGAGCAGTTCCGCCCCGGCGTCATGGACCGTCTCGGCCTCGGCTACGAGGCGGTGCGGGCGAAGAACCCGCGCATCGTGTACTGCTCCATCAGCGGCTACGGGCAGACCGGCCCGCGCGCCGGCGAGGCCGGCCACGACCTCAACTATATCGGCGCAACGGGCCTGCTCGCGCTCAATCCGGGGCCTGCGGAGGCGCCGACGGTGCCGCCCGCGCTCGTCGCCGACATCGCCGGGGGCTCGATGCCGGCGGTGATCAACATCCTGCTCGCGCTGCGCCGGCGCGATGCGACCGGCGTCGGCTGCCGTCTCGACATCGCGATGACGGACGCCATGTTCACCTTCGCCTGGCATGCGCTCGCCGCCGCGGGGGCGCACGGGCGCCTGCCGGCCGCCGGGGAGGCCCCTTTGTGCGGCGGCTCGCCCCGCTACCAGCTCTATCCGACGGAGGACGGACGACTCGTCGCCTGCGCCGCCCTGGAGCAGAAGTTCTGGCTGACTTTTTGCGCCGCGATCGGCCTTCCCCCGGCGCTCGCGGACGACGCCGCCGATCCCGCCGCCACGAAGCGGGAGGTGGCCCGCATCATCCGCGGGCGGCCGGCCGCGCATTGGCGGCCGATCCTCGCGGCCGCGGACTGCTGCACGACCATCGTCGCCTCGCTGGAAGAGGCCCTGGCGGACCCTCACTTCGTGGCGCGCGGGCTGTTCGCCCACCGGATCGCGCCTGCGGCGGACAAAGCCGCGTCACCCGCTCTGCCCCTCCCGCTTGCGCCTCTCTTCCGCGAGCCTCCCGGCCCTCCGAAGCGGGTGGCGACGCTCGGCGCCGACAATGATGCCCTTCTCGCGGGGCCGCCTACAGAGCCATCCCGCGCATGAGCCTCGGGGTTTCGCCCCGGGGCCCGAGCCCCTCGCGCATGAGCGCGCGGCGCAGGGGGCCGACGCTGTCGAGCAGCGCGACGCCGAAGCCGCGCAGCGCCTGCACGGGCGCAAGATCGGTGAGCAGGCTGCGGTTCAAGAGGTCGACCGCGAGGGCGCGGCTTGCCGTATCGGCGCGCCGCGCCGCGTCGAAACGGTCGAGCAGGGCCGGCGCGCCCGGGTCGGCGCCGGCGCGCACTGCCTCGGCCGCAAGCTCCGCGACGGCGACGGCGTCGCGCAGCCCGAGATTGAACCCCTGCGCGCCGATCGGCGGGATGACGTGGGCCGCTTCCCCGATGAGCGCGATGCGGTTGGCGGCAAAGGGCTGCGCGGTCATGCCGACGAGCGGAAACAGGCCGCGACCCGGCTCGACCGCGACCTTGCCCAGAATGGAATGGGAGCGCCGCTCGATCGCGAGCGAAAGCGCCGCGTCGTCGAGCGCCGCCAGACGCTCCGCGTCCTCCGGCTCCGTGACCCAGACGAGGCTCGAGCGTTCGCCGGCGAGGGGAACGAGCGTGAAGGGACCCGCCGGCGTATGAAATTCCGTTGAAATATTTTGATGTTGCCGACGATGTTTAAGATTGCAGGTGAGGGCGGATTGCGGATAGCGCCATTCCCGTGTGGCGATCCCCGCCGCCTGCCGGCACAGCGAGTTGCGCCCGTCCGCCCCGACGACGAGCCGCGCCTCGACGCGCCCGCCGCCGGCGAGCGCGACGCTGGCGCGCCGTTCCCCGGCGGACACGGCGACGGCGGGCGTCGTGACGATGCGCAGAGCCGGCAGCTCGGCCGCGCGGGCCGCCAGCCCCGCGATGAGATGGCGGTTCTCGACATTGTAGCCGAAGCATTCGAGCCCGATCTCGTTCGCCTCGAAGACGACTTCGGGGGCGCGCAGCAGGCGGCCGGTGTCGTCGACGAGGCGGATGGCCCGCAGCGGCGCGGCCTGCGCGCGGCAGCGCTCCCAGACCCCGAGCGTTTCGAGCGCCGCGACCGAGCCGCCCAGCAAGGCCGTCGTCCGGTTGTCCGGGCGGTAGGGCGGGGCGACGAGGAGGGTGTCGATATGGGCGCTCGCGAGCGCGACCGCGGCGGTGAGGCCGGCGAGCCCTCCGCCGACCACGGCAATGTCGCAGATCAAGGCGCCGGCGGGTTCCGTGTGCATGTTCTCGAAAATTCCCATAGCCTTGCGGGGCCGGCGGGACGCTGAAGCGGCCGAACTTTGCGGCCTCTTCGGGGTTTCCGGCGGCCGCCGCGTCCGCTATGCCGGACCGAAGGTGAACGCGCGAGCCGACGATGCGCCAGACCGACGCCCCTGTTTACGGGCGCAGCATAGCGCCGAGCGGGCCTGTCGTGCGAGCTTTGGCCCGCCCGCGCGCTCTCGTGATCGCCTGCGTCGGCGCGCTCTCGCTCGCCGCCTGGCTCTATACCGGCCTCATGGTTGCGTCCGCCGTCGGCGCCGGCGAGGCGGCGGCGCTGGGTCCTGGCATGGGCGTCTTTTCGCGGTTCGTCGACCCGGGAAGCGCCGCCGCGGCCTGGATCAGCGCGATCTGCGCGACCCCGCTCGGCGAGTCCGCGTCCGCCGCATCGCCGGGGTCGGCGTTCGCGCTCGTTCTCGCCATGTGGGGGGCGATGACGCTTGCGATGATGCTGCCGACCGCGGGACCGATGCTCGCAACCTATGCCGAGCTTGCCGAGTCGGCCGCGCGGCGGAACGAGGTGACGCCGTCGCCGCTGATCCTCGCAGCCGGATACGGTGCCGTCTGGCTCGGCTTCGCGCTCGCCGCCGCGCTCGTCTCCGCCGGCCTGCGGGCAGGCGGGCTCGTCTCGGCGCATGCGGCGCCCGCGGGCCCGTGGCTTGCGGGGCTCATTTTCCTCAATGCCGGTCTCTACCAGTTCTCGGCGCTCAAGCACGCCTGCCTGCGCGCCTGCCAGCGGCCGGCCCCGTTCTTCTTCGCCAATTGGACGACGCGCGCGGCCCGCCTCTTCAGGCTCGGCCTTCGCCAGGGGCTGCTGTGCCTCGGCTGCTGCTGGGCGGCGATGCTGATCATGGTCGCGGTCGGGACCATGAACGTCATCTGGATGGCCGGCCTCGGCATGGTGATGGCGATCGAAAAGGTGCTGAGCACGGGGCGCTTCAGCCGGGTCGTCGGCGCGGTCTTTCTCGTCATCGGCGCCGGCCTGATGGTCTCGGTCGCCGCGGCCAGGCTCGGCGGGTGAGGGACGTGCCTCACGCGAAGTCCCGCCGGAAGCGGTCGGCGCCGGGGCCTCAAGATTGCACGGCCGTCCGTGGCGTCGCTCGCCACTGGACTTTGCCGGCGTCTCGGCGGAACTCTGGTGTTTCGACGGGGGCAACCGATGGTGAGGCAATTGATCGCGGCCGATGAGCTCTGACGACGAGAACGCCGGGTTCGGTCGTCTGCGGCGCGTATCGGCGTTCGGCGTCCATCTGCTGACGGTGTCCGGCGCGGCCTTTGCGCTGCTCGCCCTGCTCGCGGCGATCGACAAGCGCTGGACGCTGATGTTCGCCTGGCTCGGCTGCGCGCTGGCCGTCGACGGCGTCGACGGAACCATCGCCCGCCGGCTTGAGGTGCGCCGGGCCCTGCCTCGATGGTCCGGCGACGTTCTCGATCTCGTCGTGGACGTGCTCACCTACGTGTTCGTTCCCGCCTACGCGATCGCCGCGGGCGGGCTGCTTCCCGATCGGGCGGCGGTGCTCGCCGGCCTGCTCGTCGTCTGCACGGGCGCGCTCTATTTCGCCGACCTCCGCATGAAGACGGCGGACAACTATTTCGTCGGATTTCCGGCGAGCTGGAACGTCGTTGCGTTCTATCTGTTCGTCGTGCGGCCGGACCCGTGGCTGGCGCTCGCGGTGGTGGTGGGCCTCTGCGCGCTCACCTTCCTGCCGATCCCGTTCGTGCATCCGCTGCGCGTGGCCCGCCTGCGGGCGCTCAACGTCGTGCTGCTCGTGGCATGGTCCGCGCTTGCGGGCGCGACGCTGGCGAGCGGGCTTGGCCCGCCCGTATGGGTGGTCGTTCTGCTCTGCGTCATCGGCGTCTATTTTCTCTTCGCCGGATTTTTGCGCGGGCGCAACGGAGCCGAGCCATGATCGAACTCTTGACGGATCCTCATGCCTGGGCGGCGCTGGTGACGCTCACGGCGCTCGAAATCGTGCTCGGCATCGACAATGTGATCTTCATTTCGCTGTTGGTGTCGCGGCTCGACGCCGGCAAGGCGCGGCGCGCCCGGCAGATCGGGCTTCTGCTGGCGTTCGTGTTCCGCATCGCGCTGCTGGCGAGCCTCACATGGCTGATGGGTCTGACGGCGCCGGTGGTCACGATCTTCGCCAATGCACTGTCCTGGCGCGACATCATTCTCATGGCCGGCGGCCTGTTCCTGATCGCCAAGGCGACGCACGAGATCCACCGGGAGGTCGAGGTGGCCGGAGCGGAGGAGGAGGCGGCGCCGGGCACGCGCGGAATGACGTTGGTGGTCGCCCAAATCGCGCTCATCGACCTCGTCTTCTCGATCGACTCGATCATCACGGCGATCGGCCTTGTCGAGCAGATCGAGATCATGATCGCCGCCGTCGTGATCGCGATGGTCGTCATGTACGTGGCGTCCGATCCGGTGTCCGCCTTCATCGCGCACTATCCCACTACGAAGATGCTGGCGCTCGCCTTTCTTGTCCTCATCGGCGTCGCGCTCGTGGCGGACGGATTTGATGTTCACATCCCGCGCGGATACGTCTATTTCGCCATGGCCTTCGCGGCGTCGGTCGAGTTCTTCAATGTGCTCGCGAGCCGCAATCGCCGCAAACGCCACGCCCTACAACGGAAGGAATAAGGGGGAATTCGAATGGCCACAGCGCCCGTGCTTCTCATCACCGGCGGCAGCCGCGGCCTCGGAGCCGCAACGGCGCGGCTCGCCGCCAGGCGCGGCTTCGACGTCGCCGTCAACTACAGAACCGACGCACAGGCCGCCGAGCGGGTCGTCGCCGATGTGCAGGCGGCGGGTCGCCGGGCGGTCGCCATCCAGGCCGACGTCGCGCAGGAGCACGAGGTCGAGAAGATGTTCGAGAAGGTGGACGCCACGCTCGGGCGGCTCACCCACTTCGTCTACAGCTCCGGGATCACCGGCCCGGTCTCGCGCGTGGAGGACCTGAGCGGCGCCGACATCCGGCAGGTGATGGACATCAACGTCGTGGGCGCCTTCTACTGCGCGCGCGCCGCGATCCGCCGCATGTCGACGAAGCATGGCGGGGCAGGCGGGGCCATCGTGCTCTTGTCCTCGATCGCCTCCGTGCTCGGCGGCGGCGGCGAATACGTTCTCTATGCGGCGTCGAAGGGGGCGATCGACTCCCTGACGGTCGGGCTGGCGCGGGAGGTCGCTGGCGAGGGCATTCGCGTCAATGCCGTCTCCCCCGGCCTCATCGATACCGAGATCCAGCCGCCCGGGCGGGTGGAGCGCGTCGGCCCCACGGTGCCCATCGGCCGCGCCGGCAAGGCCGAGGAGGTGGCGGAGGCGATCGTCTTTCTCCTGTCGGAGGCGGCTTCCTACGTCGCTGGCGCGAATCTGCGCGTCTCCGGCGCGCGCTGAACGGGCCGGACGCGCTTGCGTCCGCTCGAGGGACTTCTATCATGCCCCGCCCGCCGTGTTCAGCGGGCGCATTCGCCGCCGGGACCACCGGGCGGGAGGATTCATCCGCTCTATCCCAATTTCGCATGATGCAGCGGGAAGGGCAGGCGCCGCTTTTCGCGATCATGCGGCAGCACGAGGAGTAGCGTCATGGTCGCAGTGGTGCGCATACACAAGACCGGCGGGCCGGAGGTGCTCACCTACGAGGACATCGAACTGCCCCCGCCCGGCCCGGGGCAGATCCGCATCAAGCAATATGCCTGCGGCGTGAATTTCATCGACACCTACTTCCGCACCGGGCTCTA
The DNA here is from genome assembly GCA_019689555.1 of Variibacter sp. Classification (GTDB taxonomy): domain Bacteria; phylum Pseudomonadota; class Alphaproteobacteria; order Rhizobiales; family Xanthobacteraceae; genus JADGHE01. Next base: position 37,484 of record JADGHE010000004.1, read on the forward strand.
TCCGCCGCCGTCGCTGCCCTTCGTCAACGGCAGCGAGGGCGCGGGCGAGGTGATCGCGGTCGGCGAGGGCGTGACCGAATTCAAGGTCGGCGATCGCGTCGCCTATACGCATGCCCACAACGGCTACGCCGCGGAACGGCTGCTGCCGGCCGACCGCGCGGTCAAGCTGCCCGACGCGATCTCCTACGAGCAGGCCGCCGGCATGATGCTCAAGGGCATGACCGTGCAATATCTGCTGCGCCGCACCTTCCGGGTGGAGAAGGGCGCGACCGTGCTCATCCACGCGGCGGCCGGCGGCGTGGGGCAGATCGCCTGCCAATGGGCCAACCATCTCGGCGCCACCGTCATCGGCACGGTCGGTTCGGACGACAAGGTGAAGATCGCCAAAGACGTCGGCTGCCACCATGTCATCCAGTACCGCAGGGAGGACTTCGTCGCCCGCGTGAAGGAGATCACCAAGGGCGCGCTCTGCGACGTGGTGTACGACGGCGTCGGCAAGGCGACGTTCCCGGCCTCGCTCGACTGCATCCGCCCGCTCGGCATGTGGGTGAGCTTCGGCAACGCCTCGGGCCCGGTGGACAACTTCAATCTCGGCCTGTTGTCGCAGAAGGGCTCGTTGTTCTGCACGCGCCCCACGCTCGCTCACTACATCGCCAAGCGCGAGGATCTGCTCGCGACCGCCAAGGACCTCTTCGACGTGGTGATTTCGGGCGCCGTCAAGATTCCGGTGAACCAGAAGTATGCGCTCAAGGACGCCCAGCAGGCGCAGCGCGATCTCGAGAGCCGCAAGACGACCGGTGCATCCATTCTGATCCCGTGAGGATCGACGCCGAAGGGGGGCGACGCCGATGCGCATTCACCACCTGTACGCCGACGAGACCGGCGAGTCGCATTTCCGCGACATCGAGGTCGAATGGGTGGAGGAGCGGCGCGGGAGCAAATTGTCCGCGCGCCTGCCGGCGACGGGAGTCATCTTCCGCCAGTCGAAGGCCGACCACGACCTCGATTGGCATACGGCCCCGCGCCGGCAGTACATCGTCAATCTCGACGCCGGCGTGCAGATCACCGCGAGCGACGGCGAAAGCCGCTTCATCGGCGCCGGCGAGGTGCTCCTGGTCGAGGACGTGACGGGAAAAGGCCATCTCTCGAAGCACATCGAGGGCAAAATCCGCCACTCGATCTTCATCCCGATCGACTAGACCGCGCCGAAGGTCTCCGGGAATGATGGCGCCCGCGCAAAAAGACCGTCGTCCTGAGGTGCGAGCGAAGCGAGCCTCGAAGGACGACGGATCGAAGGACGACGGATCGAGACCTCGAAAAAAATCGTCGCGGGAGGCGTTGCCGGCGCGAGGCCGTCGCCCTTCGAAGGGCGCGCGGGCGCTCGCCCGCCGCAGGGCGACGGCGCAGAAAAGCAGAAATCTTTCGCCGCGGGCGCGGGGGGGCCCTCAGTACCCCACGACGACGCCGTGGAGATCGTAAGCGTCGGCGCGCTCGATCTTGACCTTGGCGATTTCGCCGACGCGCAGCGGCCGCCGGCTCGCGATATGGACGACGCCGTCGATCTCGGGCGCGTCGCCCTTGCTGCGCCCCTTGGCTCCGTTGGGGCCGACCTCGTCGATAATGACGTCGAGGCGCTGGCCGACATGCCGCTTGAGCCGGCGGGCGGAGATCGCCTGCTGGCGCTGCATGAAGCGATGCCAGCGCTCCTCCTTCACCTCGTCGGGCACGGGATCGGCAAGGTCGTTGGCGGCGGCGCCTTTGACCGGCTCGTAGCGGAAGCACCCGACGCGGTCGAGCGCGGCCTCCTCGAGCCAGTCGAGGAGCCGCGCGAAGTCCTCCTCCGTCTCCCCGGGGAAACCGACGATGAAGGTCGAACGCAGCGTCAGCGACGGGCACATTTCGCGCCAGGCGCGGATGCGTTCGAGCGTCTTCTCCTGCGCCGCGGGGCGGCGCATGCGCTTGAGCACGGCCGGGCTCGCGTGCTGAAACGGAATGTCGAGATAGGGCAGCACCTTGCCTTCCGCCATCAGCGGGATCACGGCATCGACGTGCGGATAGGGATAGACGTAGTGCAGCCGCACCCAGACGCCGAGTTCGCCGAGGCTGCGGGCGAGATCGACGAAGCGCGCCGGCACCTCGGCGCCGCGCCAGAGGCTCGGCGCGTATTTCAAGTCCACGCCGTAGGCCGAGGTATCTTGCGAGATGACCAGAAGCTCCTTGACACCGGCGGCGACGAGCCGCTCCGCCTCGCGCAGCACGTCGGCGGCCGGCCGCGACACGAGCCTGCCGCGCAGCTTCGGGATGATGCAGAAGGTGCAGGCGTTGTTGCAGCCCTCGGAAATCTTCAGATAGGCGTAGTGGCGCGGCGTGAGCTTGATGCCCTGCGGGGGCACCAGGTCGACGAAGGGGTCGTGCTGCGGCGGCGCGGCGCGATGCACCGCCTCGATCACGCTCTCGTACTGCTGCGGCCCAGTGATCGCCAGCACCTGCGGAAAGCGCTCGCTGATCTTTTCCGGCTCCGCGCCCATGCAGCCGGTGACGATGACCTTGCCGTTCTCGTTGAGGGCCTTGGCGATGGCGTCGAGCGACTCGGCCTGCGCGCTGTCGAGAAAGCCGCAGGTGTTGACGATGACGAGGTCGGCGCCCGCATGACTGCGCGCGAGCTCGTAGCCTTCGGCGCGCAGCCGCGTGATGATCCGCTCGGAATCGACGAGCGCCTTCGGGCAACCGAGCGAGACGAACGATATTTTGGTGGCCGCCGTGGAGGCCATTGTGATCCTTGAGGCTCAGGATTGCGGGGGGCTTGCGGGCCGCTAGGTAAGGTGCGAAAGCAGCGCCGACAAGCGAATTTTGCGCCCCGAAACCCTGCGCGCCCCGAGAATCGCCATGGCTGCGAGACCGCCCGCAAGACACGGCCGTTTCTCCATGAGCCAGGCCCGCGCCTGGGCGATTGCGGTCGCCGCTTCGCTCGCGCTCGGCAGCGCCTCGGCGCGCGAGGCGAGGGCCGAATGCGCGCCGCCGGCTTCCCTTCGGTTCGAGATCGCCGATACGATCCGCCGCGACAAGCTCGGCCTGACCCAGGGCTTGGAGTTTCGCGACGGCAAGCTCTACGAAAGCACGGGCCGCATCGACGGCACGACGCAGGTCAACGTCATCGACCTGCAGGGCCGCGTGACCACCCTCGTCGAGCTCGGGACCAAGGTCTTCGGCGAGGGGCTCACGATCCTCGACGACGAGATCGTCCAGCTCACCTGGCAGGAGCATCTGGTCTTCGTCTACGACCTGAGCGGCCGGCTCAAGCGGACCATGCACAATCCCCGCCTCGGCTGGGGCCTTTCCAACGACGGCCGGCAGCTTCTCTTCAGCGACGGCGCCGGCGCCATCTATTTCGCCGATCCGAAGACCTTCGCCATCGCGCGGTCGGTTCCCGTGCGATCGGTCGAGCGGGAAGGGGTGCCGGGCCTCAACGAGCTCGAAATGGTCGACGGCCGGCTCTACGGCAACATCTTCCAGACGCGGCAGATCGTGCGGCTCGACCCTTCGAGCGGCTGCATCGAGGCGACGGCCGACCTCTCGCCGCTGTGGGCGGCGATGGACGAGCCCGAGCGCCGGCGCATCGACGGCAACCTGCAATACGTGCTCAACGGCATCGCCTACGATCCGCGCACGCAGCTCTTCTATCTGACCGGCAAGCGCTGGCGCTACATCTTCGCGGGGCGCTTCGTCCCGGCGACGCGCTGAGCGGCGTTCCGGATGAGCAGCCGGCCGGCGGCACGGCCGCGCTACGGCCTTCCTTCGCGCTCGCCGGCGGGAAGGCCAACCGCTGTTGGCGGGCGGGGAGGGGACGCCGACCTGCCCGGGATGCGAGGTCGCAACGCGAGCCCGCTCGACCGTGCGCGGGAGCCGACGCCCCGGAAAGCTGGCGGAAGGGGTGGGATTCGAACCCACGAGGGGCGTGAACCCCTGGCGGTTTTCAAGACCGCTGCCTTAAACCGCTCGGCCACCCTTCCTCATGCTTCTGAATGAGGAATGCTGCGCGCAAATGCAAGAATTTGCCCCTGTCCCCGCACGAACAGGGGAGGCCGCGACGAAGCGCCGCGCGCAAACTCAAGCGCGCTGCGCGAAGCGCGTGACAAAGCTGAAACGCCGCGGCCGGCCGGCGGAAGCCCGAGTGAGAGAGTCGCGTCGGCGTCGGCCCGAAAAGCCGCGCAAGCGCGCATTGGACAAAGCCCATCGCAAGCGCCCATTAACCATGCCTAACGGGTTTCGTTTAAGTGTGACTAAATTGCCGCTAGTTTGACCGCCCTACAGTGGACGGAACTGCCGCGGCGCGAGCCGGATGCGGCAGTTGCGCGCGGCGGGGGTTTGCGAGGCCGGCGCATCGGAGGTCTTTAAGACCTCGGATGGCCTGCAGGCGGCCGCCGCGGAGACAGGTCGGGGCGGTTGATGCGGCAGTTCGGTCCTTGCGTATCCCGTTTCACGGGAATGGGCGTCGTCGTCATCGGTTGCCTGCTCCTCGCCAACTGTACGACCGGCCACAAAAGCGCGAGCCGCATCGACCCGCGCTACGGGGTCGCGGCGAGCCCGCGGGTCATTCCGCCGGGCCAGCCGATCCCGAAGGGCGGCGGCACCTACCTCGTCGGCAAGCCCTATGTGGTGGCCGGCCGCACCTACTATCCCGCGGAGAACAAGCGCTATCGGCGCGAAGGCATCGCCTCCTGGTACGGGGAGGACTTCCACGGCCGGCTCACCGCCAACGGCGAAATCTACGACATGAACGCCATCTCGGCGGCGCATCCGACGCTGCCGATTCCGAGCTATGCGCGCGTCACCAACCTGCACAACGGTCGCTCGCTCATCGTGCGCGTCAACGACCGCGGCCCGTTCCACGACGACCGCGAGATCGACCTGTCGAGCAAGGCGGCCGAGCTGCTCGGCGTCCGCAACCGCGGTGTCGCGCGGGTGCGGGTGGAATATGTCGGTCCGGCCGCGCTCGAAGGGTCCGACGACCGCAAGCTGATGGCGACGCTGCGCGAGGGCGCGCCCGCTCCCGCGCCCTCCAAGGTCATGGTGGCCTCCGCGGAGCCTTACGTTTCGCCGGCGGCCGCGCCGGGCGGCCGGCGGCCGGCGGCCGAGGCTCCGCCGGCGCGCCGCGCATCGCCGCCGCCGGAGCGCGCGGCTTCCGAAGACGACGAGCCCACACGGGCGACGGCCGAACGCCGCCCCGCAGGCGTGGTCGCCGAGCCTCTGCCGCCCGCGCGCAAGGTCGCGGAGGCGCGAGCCGTCGCGGCAGCGCCGGCGCCGCCCGCCCAGCGCGCCGCGCCCGTGGCCGCCGAACCGCTGCCCGCCCCGCGCAGGGTCGCGGACGCCGGGCCTTCGGCCGGCGAACGGGGCACGCCGGACCACCCGCGCCTCGTCTGGCAGGTCGGCCCCGCTCCGGCGCGCATCGCCCCGGCCGGCAGCCATGCGCCGGCGGACGCCGGCCACGGCATCGCCACCGGCCGCGGCCTCTACTGACCGATCAAAGGCGTCAAGGGCGGGCCGGCGCCCGCGCCGCGCCTGCCGCTCACGCTGCGGTGAGTTCGCGCCGCCGCGTTATTGATTCACGCCTGTGCGGCGACTAAGCATCGAGCCACAGCGGAGCCGCACGATGAGACGCCTCCTTGCTTCGTTCATCGCCCCTGCGGCGACCGGCGCCACATGGGGCCGCCTGCGCGTCCTCGCCGCTTGCGCGCTCGCAGGCATGCTCGCGGGCCTTCCGGCAGGCCCGGCAGGGGCGCAGGGCGCCAACAAGGGCGAGTTCCAGACCTCGGCCCCCTTCGCGATCCTGATCGAGGCCGATTCGGGCGCCGTGCTGTTCGAGAAGAACGCCGATCAGCTCATGTACCCGTCGAGCATGGCGAAGCTGATGACGGCGGAGTACGTCTTCCACGAGATCGCCGAAGGGCGGCTCTCGCTGTCGGACGAGGTCACCATCAGCGAGAACGCCTGGCGCAGGGGCGGCGCGCCCTCCGGCGGCTCCACCATGTACGCGGCCGTCCACAGCCGGGTGAAGGTCGAAGACCTCATCAAGGGCATGGTGATCCAGTCGGGCAACGACGCCTGCATCGCGCTCGCCGAGGCGATCGCCGGCAGCGAGCCCGCCTTCGCGACGCTGCTCACCAAGCGCGCGCGCGAGCTCGGGCTCACTAAGTCCACCTTCGCCAATTCCACCGGCTTGCCCGATCCCGACGGGCAGGTGACCGCGCGCGAGCTCGCGAAGCTCGCCGCGCACATCATCCACACCTATCCGCAGTTCTATCCGCTCTACCGCGAGCGAGAGTTCACCTGGAACAAGATCCGGCAGTCGAACCGCAACCCGCTGCTCGCCATGGGCATCGGTGCGGACGGCCTCAAGACCGGCTACACCAAGGAGGCGGGCTACGGCCTCGTCGGCTCCGCGGTGCAGAACGATCTGCGGCTCATCGTGGTGGTGAACGGGCTCAAGACCGCCAAGGAGCGGGCGGACGAGGCGCGCAAGCTGCTCGAATGGGGCTTCCGGGCCTTCGAATCGCGCCTCCTGTTCGCGGAAGGCGAGACCATCGGCGAGGCCAAGCTCTACGGCGGCGAGAAGGGCTATGTGCCGCTCGTCGCGAAGGGGCCGGTTCGGCTGCTCCTGCCGCGCGGCAGCAGCGAGAAGATCGTCGCCCGCATCGTCTATACCGGGCCCGTGATGGCGCCCGTGGAGCAGGGCGCGCAGATCGCCACGCTCAAGGTCTGGCGCGGGGACCACCTCACGCTGGAGGTTCCCTTGCAGGCCGCCGAGAGCGTCGCCAAAGGAACCATCACCCAGCGCGCTTTTGACGCCGCCACCGAACTCGTGATCGGGTTGTTCCGCGCCGCCGCACAGCGCATATAAAAGCGACAAGCGGCGCGAAGGGCGCGGATGCGCGGACGTTTCATCACATTCGAAGGCGGCGAAGGAGCCGGCAAGTCCACTCAGGTGCGCCTGCTCGCCCAGCGCCTGCGGGCGCGCGGCCTCGAGGTCGTCACGACGCGCGAGCCGGGGGGCTCGCCCGGCGCCGAGGCCATCCGCCACATCCTCCTTTCCGGGGCGGCGAAGCCGCTCGGGCCCTATGCGGAGGCGATCCTGTTCGCGGCGGCGCGGGACGACCATGTGCGCAGCGTGATCGAGCCGGCGCTGGCGCAGGGCCAATGGGTGCTGTGCGACCGCTTTGCGGATTCGACGCGGGTCTATCAGGGCGTCCTCGGCGATGTCGACCCGCGGGTGATCAACGCTCTGGAGCGGATCGCCGTCGGCCCCGCGCGGCCCGATCTCACCGTGATTCTGGACGTGCCGCCGGAGATTGGCCTCGCGCGCGCCGCGCTCCGCCGCGGCCGGGAGGCGCCTGACCGCTTCGAGGCGGAGACGCTCGAGGCCCATGCGCGCCTGCGCGCCGCCTACCGGGCGATCGCCGAGCGCGAGCCCGAGCGCTGCGTTCTCGTGGACGCGGCGGGCGATCCCGAGCACGTCGCCGAGGCGGTCTGGGCTCACGTGGCCGAGCGCTTCGCGCTCACGACGCCGGGCCGGCAGCGGGCGGTTGCCGCGCTGTGACACGGGCCGCGGAGGACGAGGCGCCGGACGTCCGCCACCCGCGCGAGACGTTCGATCTGTTCGGCCATGCGGAGGCCGAGCGCACGGTGCTCGACGCCTATCGCAGCGGGCGCATGCCCCATGCCTGGCTGATCGGCGGTCCCCCCGGCGTCGGCAAGGCGACGCTCGCTTATCGGATCGCGCGTTTCGTCCTTGCCCACCCGGACCCGCGGGCCGTCGCGGACGCGCAATCGCTCGCCGTCGATCCCGGCCATCCGACGGCGCGGCGCATCGCCGCCCAAGCCCATCCCGATCTGCTCGTTCTGCGCCGCACGGAGGGGGAGAGCGGGGCGCTGCGCGCGGTCATCACGGTGGGAGATGTGCGACGCACCATCGGCTTCTTCGGCTCGACGGCCGGAGAGGGGGGCTGGCGCGTCTGCATCGTCGATACCGCCGACGAGCTGCAATACCCGCAGGCCGCCAACGCCCTTCTGAAGATCATCGAGGAGCCGCCGGCGCATTCGCTGTTTCTGCTGCTGAGCGACGCGCCGGGCCGGCTGCTCGCGACCATCCGCTCGCGCTGCCGCCGCATCAGCCTGCGGCCGCTCGGGCGCGAGGACGTGATCCGCGCCGCCGCGGCGGCGACCGGCCGGCCCCCCGACGATCCCGACCTCCTCGCCGCGGCGGACGCCGCGGAAGGCAGCGTCGGCCGCGCCGTGGGCCTGCTCGACGGGCAGAAGCTTGCGCTGCTGCAGCAGATCAATGCGCTGCTCGCGCGCCTGCCCGCGGTCGATCCGCGCGCGCTGCATGCGCTCGGCGAAAACCTCGCCGCCGGCGATGCGGGCGCGCTCGCGACCTTCGTCGAAGCCGTCCAGGACTGGCTTTCGGCGCGGCTGCGCGCCTCCGACGGCAGCCTGCATCGCCTTGCGCAGGTGGCCGAGGTGTGGGAAAAGGTCGCGGCCGCCGCGCGGGACGTGGAAATCTACAATCTGGAGCGAAAGCCGCTGGTCTTCAGCGTGTTCGGATTGTTGGCCGACACGGCGCGCCGCTGACGGGTCGGCCGGATTTCCGAGAGTGTGTCACGCCCATGGCGAAGCCGCGCTACTACGTCACCACCGCGATCGCTTACCCGAATGGCAACCCGCATATGGGGCATGCCTACGAGGCCATTGCGACCGACGCCATCGCGCGCTTCATGCGGCTCGACGGCTACGACGTGTTCTTCCTCACGGGCACGGACGAGCACGGCCAGAAGATGCAGCAGACGGCGACGCGGCAGGGGATCACCCCGGCCGAGCTGCTCGCGCGCACGGTGCCGCGCTTCCAGGCCCTGCTCGAGCGCATGAACTGCTCGAACGACGCCTTCATCCGCACGACCGAGGAGCGCCACCACCGCGCCTCGCAGGCGATCTGGGAGCGCATGGCGGCCTCCGGCGACATCTACCTGTCGAAATACGCCGGCTGGTACTCGGTGCGTGACGAGGCGTTCTACGGCGAGGACGAGATTACGGTCGGGGAGGGGGGCGCGCGCTTCGGTCCCACGGGATCGCCGGTCGAATGGATGGAGGAGGAGAGCTACTTCTTCCGCCTCTCCAAGTATCAGGACAAGCTTCTCGACCTCTATCGCCGGCAGCCGGATTTCGTGCTGCCGCAGGCGCGCATGAACGAGGTGGTGAGCTTCGTCCGCGGCGGGCTGCAGGATCTGTCGATCTCGCGCACCACCTTCGACTGGGGCATTCCCGTTCCCGGCGACTCCAAGCACATCATGTATGTGTGGGTGGATGCGCTGACGAACTACATCACCGGCGTCGGCTATCCGGACACCGAGAGCGAAAGCTTCCGCCGCTACTGGCCGGCCGATCTCCACGTCATCGGCAAGGACATCCTGCGCTTCCACGCGGTCTATTGGCCGGCCTTCCTGATGTCCGCCGGGCTCGAACTGCCGCGCCGGATCTACAGCCACGGCCACGTGCTGAACCGGGGCGAGAAGATGTCGAAGTCGGTCGGCAATGTGGTCGACCCCTTCGACCTTGCGGACACCTACGGCGTCGACCAGATCCGCTATTTCCTGCTGCGGGAGGTGCCGTTCGGGCAGGACGGCAACTACAGCCACGAGGCCATCGTCAACCGCATCAACGCCGACCTCGCCAACGACCTGGGCAACCTCGCGCAGCGCTCGCTGTCGATGATTGCGCGCGGCCGCGGCGGCGTGCTGCCGCAGCCCGGCGCCCTGACCGAGGCCGACCGGCAGATTCTCGCGGCCGCCGACGGGCTCATCGCGACCGCCCGGGAGGCGATGCGCACGCAGCAGCTCCACCAGGTGCTCAACGCCGTGTGGAGCGTCGTGGCGGAAGCCAATCGCTACTTCGCCGCCGCCGCGCCCTGGGCGCTCGCCAAGACCGATCCGGAGCGACAGGGCACGGTGCTCTACGTCACGGCCGAGGTGCTGCGCCAGGTCGGCATTCTCGCCCAGCCGTTCATTCCCGCGGGAGCCGCGAAGCTGCTCGATCTCCTGGGCATCCCGCCGGAGGAACGCGATTTCACCCGGCTGGGCGGCGCCCACCGCATCGCCGCCGGGGTGGCGCTGCCGGCGCCCACGCCCGTCTTCCCCCGCTACGTCGAAGCCGGCCCCGACACCGCCGGCTGACCCCGTCCGCACGCATCATGCTGGTCGACAGCCACTGCCACCTCGACTTTCCGGTTTTCGCGGACGAGCTGGACGAGGTGGTCGCCCGCGCGCGGGCCCGCGGCGTCGGCCGCATGGTGACGATCTCGACGCGGGTGCGCGCGCATGCGCGCGTGCTGGAAATCGCCGAGCGCTTCGACGACGTCTTCTGCTCGGTCGGGACGCACCCGCATCATGCCCACGAGGAGCTTGACGTCACGGCCGAAGAGCTCGCGGCGCGCTGCGCGCATGCCAAGGTCGTGGCGATCGGGGAGGCGGGGCTCGACTACCACTACGATTCGAGCCCCCGCGCGGCGCAGGAGCGGGGCCTGCGGACGCACATCGCCGCCGCCCGCGCGACCGGGTTGCCCCTCGTCATCCATAGCCGCGACGCCGACGAGGACATGGCGCGTATCCTGCGCGAAGAGATGGCGGCCGGAACCTTTTCCGCCGTGCTGCACTGCTTCACCGGGAGCGCAAGACTCGCGCAAGAGGCCGTGGAACTCGGGTGCTACATTTCCTTTTCCGGCATCCTCACGTTCAAGAAATCCGGGGCGCTGCGCGAGATCGCGGCCGGCCTTCCGGCCGACCGCATTCTGGTGGAGACGGACGCGCCCTATCTCGCGCCGGATCCCTTCCGCGGAAGGCGCAACGAGCCCGCTTACGTGGCCGAGACCGCCAGGGTCCTGGCCGCGCTGCGCGGGCTTTCGCCGGAGGCGCTCGCGGCGCAGACAAGCGCCAATTTCTTCCGCCTGTTTAGCAAGGTTCCACAAGAGATTGCCGGCGGATCATGACACTGCGGTTCACGATTCTGGGCTGCGGCTCCTCGGCCGGCGTGCCGCGCCTCGGGTCGGGCTGGGGCGCCTGCGACCCGTCCAATCCCAGAAACCGGCGGCGGCGCTGCTCGCTGCTCGTCGAGCGCATCAGCGACTCCGGGATCACGCGGGTGCTGATCGACACGGCGCCGGACCTGCGGGAGCAGCTCCTCGATGCCGAGGTGACGCATCTCGACGGCGTGCTTTACACCCATGCGCATGCCGACCACACCCACGGCATCGACGACCTTCGCGCGCTCGCCCTGCATCAGCGGAAGCGCATCGACGTGTACATGGACGAGCCGACCGCGCGCTCGCTGCGCACGCGCTTCGGCTACTGCTTCGAGACGCCGCCCGGAAGCTCGTATCCGCCGATCCTGCGCGAGCATCGGCTGGAGCCCGGGACGCCGGTCGCGATCGAAGGGGCAGGGGGCGCGGTGATCGCCCGGCCGTTCCTGCAGGCGCACGGGGACATCACCTCGCTCGGCTTTCGCATCGGCAACCTCGCCTATTCCTGCGACGTGAACGGCCTGCCCGACGAAAGCGTTGCCGCGCTTGCCGACCTCGACGTCTGGATCGTCGACGCCTTGCGCTATGCGCCGCATCCGAGCCACTGGACCGTCGGCGAGACGCTGAACTGGATTGCGCGCCTCAGGCCGCGCCGCGCGATCCTCACCAACCTGCATGTCGACCTGGATTACGAGACGCTGCGGGCCAAGCTGCCGCCGCGGGTCGAGCCCGCCTTCGACGGCATGCGGGTGACCCTGCCGGCCGTCTCGGCGCTTCAGCCCTCGGCCGCAAGCACTTGACTTCACGGCAGAAATCCACAGCAGCCGGCCGCGGCCCCGGACGGTTCGAGGCAAAAATGTTCCATAATATCTCTTATGCGAATCGCGAGCCGGGGGACGGAGGCCAGCGGCGGCCCGTCCGCGGGACCGAGGCCCTTGGACGCGCGGTCCATGGAATCGACGAGCCCCCGCGCCAGCATGAGGCGCGCCCCGCCCACCCGCGCGCGCGAGAAAACCCATGAAGCCGAGCCGTGACATCTCGGACCTGATCGCGATCATGGCCGCGCTGCGGGATCCGGAGCGCGGCTGCCCGTGGGACCGCGTGCAGACGTTCGCGACCATTGCCCCCTACACCATCGAGGAAGCCTGCGAGGTCGCGGACGCGGTCGCGCACGGCGATCTGGACGAGCTGCGCGACGAGCTCGGCGACCTGCTGCTTCAGGTCGTCTTTCACGCGCGCATGGCCGAGGAAGCCGGCGCCTTCGATTTCGGCGGCGTGGTCGAGGCGATCACCGCCAAGCTGCTGCGGCGGCACCCGCACGTCTTCGGGGATGTCGGCGCGCTGTCGGCCGAGGAGGTCGGCGACCTCTGGCGGCGGATCAAGGCCGAGGAGAAGGCCGAGCGCGCCGCAAGGCGCGGTCCTGGCGCGAGCGCGGCGGACGGGGCGCTCTCCGGCGTCCCGGCCGGGCTCCCTGCCCTGGCGCGCGCGTTGAAGCTCCAGACCAAGGCGGCCGCCGTGGGCTTCGACTGGGGCGAGCCCGGGCCCGTGGTGGCGAAGATCGCGGAGGAAGCGGCGGAGATCGCCGCCGCGGCCGCCGCCGGCGACAAAAACGGGATCGCGGACGAGATCGGCGATCTTCTGTTTGCCGTGGTCAATCTCGCCCGCCACCACGCGGTCGATCCGGAGATGGCCCTGCGGGCGACCAACGCCAAGTTCGAGCGGCGTTTCAAGGCAATTGAGGACGCCCTCGCCGCTTCCGGCAAGACGCCGAAGGACGCCACCCTCGCCGAGATGGACGCCCTGTGGGAAGCCGCCAAGCAGGCGGAACGCTCAGGCTGATTTGCGGCGCGGCACGCCTTCCAGGTGGAAGCGCCGGGCCACCTGGCCGGCCTTGCTGGGATCGACCCGCACCCGCAGCGCGACCGCGCCGTCGGGCCGGCTCGCGCGCTCCAGAACCTCGGCATGACGATAGAGCCAGCTCAAGCTCGCGCCGTCCTCGGGCGGCACCGTCAGGTCGACGGTCACCCGGGTGTGGGCGAGCCGGTCCTCGATGACCGTGGTGAGCTTCTCGAGCCCCTCGCCCGTCAAGGCGGAGGCAAGAACGACCGGAGGCGCGTCGGGCCCCCGGCGCGCGGCCGTGTTTTCGACTCGCGTGCGAGCGTCATCTCTTAAGCTGTCGATTTTATTCCAGATTTCGATGACGCGCCCGGCCGCTGGGTCAATCCCGAGCTCTTCCAGGACGCGCGCGACATCCTGCGCCTGCGCATCGGTGTCGGGGTGAGAAATGTCGCGCACGTGGAGGATGATATCGGCCTCGATCACCTCCTCGAGCGTGGCGCGGAAGGCGGCGATGAGCAGCGTCGGCAGATCGGAGATGAAGCCGACCGTGTCCGAGAGAATGACCGTCGCGCCCTGCGGCAGCTTGACCGCGCGCAGGGTCGGGTCGAGCGTCGCGAACAGCATGTCGGCCTCGAGCACCTGCCCGCCGGTCAGTCGGTTGAACAGCGTCGATTTGCCCGCATTGGTATATCCGACGAGCGCCACGATCGGGTACGGCACCCGCCGCCGGCCGACGCGGTGCAGCGCGCGGGTGCGCTTCACCCCTTCGAGCTCGCGCTCGATGCGGGCGAGCCGTTCCTCGATCGCGCGCCGGTCGGCCTCGATCTGCGTCTCGCCCGGGCCGCCGAGAAAGCCGAAGCCGCCGCGCTGGCGCTCCAGGTGGGTCCAGGAGCGCACCAGCCGGCTTTTCTGGTAGGTCAGATGGGCGTGCTCGACCTGCAGCGCGCCCTCGCGCGTGCGCGCGCGCTGCCCAAAGATCTCGAGAATGAGGCCGGTGCGGTCGAGCACCTTGGCGCCCCACGCCCTCTCGAGGTTGCGCTGCTGCACGGGCGAGAGGGCGCAGTCGAGGATGACGAGGCCCGCCTCGCACGCCTTCACCAGTCCGGCGATCTCGCCGACCTTGCCTTTGCCGATATAGGTCGCGGGCGTGATGGCGCCGAGCGTGACCACACCCGCATGGACGACTTCGAGGTCGATGGCCCGCGCGAGCCCGACCGCCTCCTCCAGCCGCGCCGCCACGCTGCGCGCCGCGACGTGGCCCCGCCCGCCCGGGCGCCCATCAGGCGGCCGGCGGAGATAGGGGCCGAGGACGATAGCGCGCTTGGTGGCCGCCGGCGTTATGCCTTCCGGCGACGGGTGGTGGAATCGCGGGTTGCGCGCGGGCAGTTCCAATCAGGCCTTCTCTCCCGTTGCGCCGTCCTCACCCCCCTCGAAGAGCTGAATGGGGTGGCCCGGCATGATGGTTGATATAGCGTGCTTGTAGACGAGCTGGGAGTGGCCGTCGCGCCGCAAAAGCACGCAGAAATTATCGAACCATGTGACAACGCCCTGGAGCTTCACTCCATTCACGAGGAAAATCGTGAGCGGTGTCTTGTTCTTCCGAACATGGTTGAGAAAGGTATCTTGAAGGTTTTGTGGACGATCGGACGCCATTGCCGCTGTTCCGTTATGCGCCCGCGGGTGTGCCGACCTTGAACGGTCGTGCATCCTGATCTGTGGCGACCGGCCTCAGCCCCCGCAAGCTCGTGGCCCGCCATTAGATGGCACGCCAAGCAGCTGCGCAAGCCCATCTTGTCCGCATTCACACGTGCAGCGTGCTTGCGCCGCAGGCGCCGCCCGCACGACGCGGCTCTGCCGGTTGCAGCAGGTCCGAACGTCCGTACGTCGTCGGCAAAACCCGCCGGGCGGGCCACAGACTCAACGCGCGGGAGTGCCAACGCGTGCCACGAGATCATGAAAATCCGGCACCTCTTTGGCGCGGCAGCCTTGGCGCCTTCATGGGCGGGCCTGCCGGGGGCGAATCAGGGGAGCTGTGACGCGGGTCCGCGGGGGGCGAGGCCCCCTCCCTGACGGCGACCGTTTCGCCCTCGCCTTTCGGGCACCCCGGCGCCGCCGGAGGGCGGGCCGGCGCGCCTAGCCGATTTCCGCGAAGCGGTGGAAGTCGCGGCGCAGCACCGTGGCGATCATGCCGGGCGCGCCGTTGGCGACCGGGCGGCCGTCGATGCTGACGACCGGCATGACGATCTGGCTCGCCGAGGTGATGAAGGCCTCGCGCGCCGCATAGGCCTCGGCGACGGTGAACGGCCGCTCCTCCAGCTCGAGGCCGTTGGCGGCGAGAACGTCGAGCAGAACGGTGCGGGTGATGCCGCGCAGGATCGCATGATCGGCGGGGCGGGTCACGACCTTGCCGGAGGCCGTGACGATCCAGGCATTGCTCGACGAGCCCTCGGTCACGGTGCCGTCGGGCGCGACGAACCACGCCTCCTTGGCGCCCTGTTCGCGCGCCGCCTGCTTCGCGAGCACGTTCGGCAGCAGCGCGATCGACTTGATGTCGACGCGCGGCCAGCGGTTCTCCGGCACCGTGATCACGGCGATGCCTTCGGCGGCCGCCTTTTCGAGGCGCTCGCGATCGAGGCTGCGCGCGGTCACCACGACGCTCGGGCGCGTTCCCGCTGGCGGAAAGGCGTGGTCGCGCGGCGCGACGCCCCGCGTGATCTGCAGATAGACGATGCCGTCGCGCACGCGGTTGCGGCGCACCGTCTCGCGCAAAACCATGCCGAGCGCCTTGAGGGGCATCGGCGCGGCGATGCGCAGCTCAGCAAGCGAGCGCTGCAGCCGCTCCATGTGGCGCCGCTCGTCGACGAGGCGCCCTCCCCGCACCTCGCAGACCTCGTACACGCCGTCGGCGAACTGATAGCCGCGGTCCTCGACGTGCACCGTGGCGCGCCGGTGGGGAACATAGCGGCCGTTGACGTAAGCGACGCGGGACATCGCTCCTCCTTGCAAACCCCGCCGCGCGGTGCGCCGGCGGACAATCCGTTCACCCGACGCCGAGCGCCTTCAGCTTGCGGTGCAGCGCCGAGCGCTCCATGCCGACGAACTCGGCGGTGCGCGAGATGTTGCCGCCGAAGCGGCTGATCTGCGCCACGAGATATTCGCGCTCGAACACCTCGCGTGCCTCGCGCAGCGGCAGCCCCATGAGGTGCTCGCCCCCGTTGCCGTTGGGCATGCTCGGCACCATGGAGCCGACATCCTGCGGCAGCATGCTCGCCGTGATGACGGCGTCCGGGTCGCCGCCGGCCAGAATCATCAGGCGTTCGACGTTGTTGCGGAGCTGGCGAACATTGCCCGGCCAGTTGTGCGACTGCAGAACCGCCATCGCGTCCTCGCCGATGCGCCGCTTGGGCAGCCCCGTCGACTGCGAAATCTGATCCATGAAGTATTCGACGAGCTCCGGAATGTCCTCGCGGCGCTCCGCGAGCGGCGGCACTCGGATCGGCACCACCGAAAGCCGGTGGTACAGGTCCTCGCGGAAGCGGCCGGCGGCGATCTCCGCCTCCAGATTGCGCGCCGTCGAGGAGATGATGCGCACGTCGACGCTCACCTTCTGGCTTCCGCCGACGCGCTGGAAGGTCTGGTCGACGAGGACGCGGAGGATCTTGTTCTGCGTCTCCCGCGGCATGTCGGCAATTTCGTCGATGAACAGGGTGCCGCCGTGCGCCTCCTCCAGCGCGCCGACCTTACGGTTTTCCGAGCCGTTCGGCTGCTCGACCCCGAACAGCTCCACCTCCATGCGCTCCGGCGTGATCGCGGCCGCGTTGATGACCACGAAGGGGCCGTTCGCCCGCTCGGAGAGGCTGTGAATGGTGCGGGCCGTCAGTTCCTTGCCGGCGCCCGAGGGCCCGACGATCATGATCCGGCTGTTGGTCGGCGCCACCTTCTCGATCACCTGCCGGAGCTGGTTCATGACCGGCGAGCGGCCGATCATCGTGGTCGGCGCGAGCTGCTTGAGCGCCTTCACCTCGCGCCGCAGCTGCGAGGTCTCGAGCGCCCGCGCCGCGACGAGCACCAGCCGGTCGGCCTTGAACGGCTTCTCGATGAAGTCGTAGGCGCCGCGCTTGATGGCGGAGACGGCGGTCTCGATGTTGCCGTGCCCCGAGATCATCACGACGGGGAGCTCCGGATGCCGCTCCTTGATGGCGTCGAGCACCTGCAGCCCGTCGAGCCGGCTCCCCTGCAGCCAGATGTCGAGGAAGACGAGGTGCGGCCGCCGCGCCGCGACCGCCGCCAGCGCCTCGTCGCTGTTGGCGGCGACGCGAGGGCTGTAGCCCTCGTCCTCCAGTATTCCCGAGACGAGATCGCGAATATCGGCTTCGTCGTCGACGACAAGAATATCGGGCCCCATAATGCTTCAAGTCCCAACGTTTTGTTCGGCGGCGCCCTCCGTGGGCTCGCCGGTTCGCGCGGCGTTGGCGGAAAACCGCAGCCGCATCCATGCCCCCCGCCCGCCCGACGCCACCGCCGGGGCGTCGTTGAGCTCGATTCGTCCTCCGTGTTCGTCCAAGATCCGTTCGACGATGGCGAGACCGAGGCCGGTGCCCTTCTCCCGCGTCGTCACATAGGGCTCGAGCAGCCGGCTCCGGTTCTCCTTCGGCAGACCGATGCCGTTGTCGATCACATCGATGACGATCTCGTCGTCCACGCGCGCCGCCTTCACCTCGATCCGCCCCTTGCCGAGTTCGGCCGGCGGGACGGCGGCGATCGCCTCCGTGGCGTTCTTGACGATGTTGGTGAGCGCCTGCGAGATCAGCCGGCGGTCGAAGCGGGCCGCCATCGGGTCCTCCGCGAGATCGACGACGAAGTCGATCTCCGGGTGCGCGACCTGAATGAGGAACACGACCTGGCGGACGGTGTCGGCCACGTCCTCGCTCTCGATCACCGGTTTCGGCATGCGCGCGAAGCGCGAGAACTCGTCCACCATCCGCTTGATGTCGTCCACCTGGCGGATGATCGTGTCCGTGCACTGCTCGAACACGCTGCGATCGTCGGTGAGCACCTTGCCGTATTTGCGCTTCAGCCGCTCGGCCGAGAGCTGGATCGGCGTCAGCGGGTTCTTGATCTCGTGGGCGATGCGGCGGGCGATGTCGGCCCAGGCGCTGCTGCGCTGGGCGGCGACCAGCTCGGTGATGTCGTCGAGCGTGATGACGTAGCCGTGCTCGGACTCGGGCGCCTGCTCGGTGGTCACGCGGACCGAGAGATTGCGCTCGCGGCCCGCGCGGTTGATGGTGACCTGCCCCTGCACGAGGCGCTGGTTGCCCGCGCGCGCCGTCTCGAGGAGCGGCGCAAGCTCCGGCACGACCTCGGCGACCGGCCGCCCGAGAACGTCGGCCTCGGCGTGCCCGATCAGCTTCTCGGCGGAGCGGTTGAGGATGCTGACGCGCCCCTCCGCGTCGACGCCGATGACGCCGGCGCTCGCGCCCGCGAGCACGGCCTCGGTGAAACGGCGGCGCCGGTCGATCAGGTCGCGCGCGCGCAGAAGATCGTCACGCTGGGTGCGCAGCTCCTGCGTCATCTTGTTGAAGGTCTCGCCGAGGCGCGCGAGATCCCCCTCGCGCCGGCGTACCGGCACCTGGACGTGCAGGTTCCCGGTCGAGACGAGGTTCGCCGCGCCGATGAGCCGGCGAATGGGTGCGACCAGCGCATTGGCGAAATTCAGCCCGATCCACACCGCAGACAAGAGCACGATGAGTGCGATCACCGTGTACATCAGCGCGAACGCGACCTGCACGCCCGTGCGGCGCGCTTCGAGGTTCGCATATTCGGCGACGCTCGCCTGCGTCTCGCGCAGCTGCTCCAGCACGCGCGGCACCAGGGGGCGGGAGACGTAGAGGTAGTAGTCGTCGAAATTGTTGAGCTTGATGACGGCCGCCACCTCGTCCGTGTCCGGCACCAGCGCGATGCGGGGGGCGGCCGGGGTGATCTGCTCCAGGGTCTCGGGGGGCGGCAGCGAGTACTCCTTGTCGGGCTTGACGCCGAACTGCTCGATCCGATGGCGGTTCTTGTCGATGATCATCGCCGTCGGCAGCCCGCGGACGGAAGCCTGCGCGGAGAGGAACTGGCGGAACCGCTCGCGGTCCTGGTCGAACAGCGGCTTGGCGCGCGAAACGTCGAAGGCCATGGCGACGATGTCGCCGCGGATCATCTCGGCGTGCTCGCGCACATAGGCCTCGGCGACGCTCAGCGAGTTCGCGATCACCGCCCGTGTGCGGGTCGAGAACCAGCGGTCGAGCCCGCGATCGAGCGTGATGCTCGCCACGACGGCGACGAGCACGGCCGGAACCACCGCGATCACCGAGAACAGGCCGACGATGCGCACATGCAGCCGCGCGCCGGCGCGTCCGGCCCGGCGCGCCTCGACGATCTTCCACAGCTCCCACCCGATGATCGACACGAGCACGATCACGGCGAGCGCGTTCGCGAGCAGCAGCGTGACGACCACTTCGTGGGTCGGCAGGATGGGCGTGAGCCCGGTGAGGACGAGGAAGGTCACCAGCGCCGAGATCAGCGCGAGCCCGATCGCGACCGGACCGAGAAGGCGGGTTCCGAGTCGGGGCGGAGCGGCTCCTCCGCGGTCTGCCGTGGCGACGTCTTCCAGCGTGGTCACAGGCGGCCTGGTGGTTTGAGACTCGGGGCGATCCGGTCACGCGGCGGAATCACCGCGCTGAGGCATTTCTACAACAATGTTGCGGAATTGCGACGATTCCGCGGCGCGCCGTCCCGGGATCGCCCGCCGTCCTCAGCCGCCCCCGCGAAACACCTGGATGTCGAGGTCGCGGATCTTCTTGCGCAGCGTGTTGCGGTTGACGCCGAGCAGATCGGCGGCGCGGATCTGGTTGCCGCGGGTCGCCGCCAGGGCGGCGGAGAGCAGCGGCTGCTCCACCTCTCGCAGGATCCGGTGATAGAGGCCGGGCGGGGGCAGCCGGCCCTGGAAGCCGGCGAAATAGCGGGCGAGGTGCCGCTCGACGGCGGCGGTGAGGCTCTCCTCCGGCTCCGGGCTGGCGGCGGGCGTCGGCACGGGCTGGTTGAGCTCGGCGTCGATCGCGGCCGCCGTGATGACCTCGTGGGGATAGAGCGCCGCGAGCCGGCGCGCGAGGTTTTCCAGCTCGCGCACATTGCCGGGCCAGCGGTAGCGCTTGAGGCGTTCGAGGGCCTCGGGATCGATTCGCTTGGGCGGCAGCCCCTCCCGCTCCGCCTGCGCGAGGAAGTGGCGCATGAGGTCCGGCACGTCCTCGCTGCGCTCACGCAGGGGCGGCAGGCGCAGCGGCACGACGTTGAGGCGGAAGAACAGATCCTCGCGAAAGAGGCCCTGCTGGATCAGCAGCCGGAGGTCCTTGTTGGTCGCGGCGATGATCCGCACATTGGCCTTGATCGGCGTGCGGCCGCCGACGGTGGTGTATTCGCCCTGCTGCAGGACCCGCAGCAGCCGCGTCTGCGCCTCCATCGGCATGTCGCCGATCTCGTCGAGGAAGAGCGTGCCCCCTTCCGCCTGCTCGAAGCGGCCGGCGCTGCGCGAGGTGGCCCCCGTGAACGCGCCCTTCTCGTGGCCGAACAGCTCGGACTCGATGAGGTCGCGCGGGATCGCCGCCATGTTGATGGCGACGAAGGGGCCGGCGCGGCGCTTGCCGTAGTCGTGCAGCGCGCGTGCCACGAGCTCCTTGCCGGTGCCGGACTCGCCGGAGATCATCACGGTCAGGTCCGTCTGCATGAGTTTCGCCAGCACGCGGTAGATTTCCTGCATGGCGGGCGAACGGCCGACGAGGGGGATGGATTCCATCTCCTCCGGCTTGGGGGCCGGGCGCGGGCGCTCGCGCGGCTCGGAGAGGGCGCGGCCGACGATGGCGATGAGTTCCTTGAGGTCGAACGGCTTCGGCAGGTACTCGTAGGCGCCGCGCTCGGACGCCCGGATCGCCGTCATGAAGGTGTTCTGCGCGCTCATGACGACGACGGGAAGCTCCGGTCGAATCTTCTTGATGCGCGGCAGAAGGTCGAAGGCGTTCTCGTCGGGCATCACGACGTCGGTGATGACGAGATCGCCCTCGCCCTGGCTGATCCAGCGCCAGAGCGTCGCGGCGTTTCCGGTCGAGCGGACCTCGTAGCCCGCCCGCGACAGCGCCTGATTGAGCACGGTGCGGATTGCGGTGTCGTCGTCGGCCACCAGTATGCTCGCCGCTGGCATGACCGTCTTCTCCTATGGGCCGGCCGTCTCGCCGTCGCCGGCGTACATCGGCATCAGCACGCGGAACGTGGTGCGGCGCGGCTGGGATTCGCACTCGATGATGCCCCCGTGATCGCCGACGATCTTGGCGACCAGCGCAAGGCCGAGGCCGCTGCCGCTGGGTTTGGTCGTGACGAACGGATCGAACAGGTGCGGCATCAGGTCCTCGGGAACGCCCGGCCCGTTGTCCTTGACGCAGAACTCGAGCGGCAGCGACACGCGCGCCTTGCTCCCGGGCAGGGAGAGGCGCACGCCGGGCCGGAAAGCGGTCGTCAACTGGATCTCGCCGTCGGGGGCGTCGCCGATCGCCTCGGCCGCGTTCTTCACCAAGTTCAGGAACACCTGGATGAGCTGATCGCGATTGGCGTAGACCGGCGGCAGCGACGGGTCGTACTCCTCGACGAAGGCGATGTGCCGCGCAAAGCCGGTCTGAGCGAGCTTCTTCACGTGTTCGAGCACGACATGGATGTTGACCGGCTCCCGCTCGACGGGGCGGTCGTCGCCGAACACCTCCATGCGCTCGACGAGCTTCACGATGCGGTCGGCCTCGTCGCAGATGAGCCGCGTGAGGGTACGGTCCTCGTCGGCGACCGACTGCTCCAAAAGCTGCGCGGCGCCGCGGATGCCCGACAGCGGATTCTTGATCTCGTGCGCCAGCATGGCGGCGAGCGCGATGACGGACCGGGCTGCGCCGCGATGGGTGAGCTGGCGGTCCATCTTGTCCGCGCGCGTGCGCTCCTGCAGCATCACGACGACCTGGTCGGAATTTTCCGACAGCGGCGCGACATGCAGATCGACGATGCGCTCGCCGGGATTGCGCGGCGTGCCGAGATCGACCCGGTATTCGTTCACCGCCGCGCCGCGCGCCCTCACCTGCTCGATGAGGCCGAGCAGCGGGCTGCCGAACGGGACGAGGTCGCGCACGAAGTGGCGGCGCAGCACGGGCGCCGAGGTCGCGAAGAAGGCCTCGGCCGCCGTGTTGGCCTCCAAAATGCGCCCGTCGCTCGCCACGATGAGGATCGGGTGCGGCAGCGCGTTGATCGCGGCATCGGCAGGCGAGCGGTCGATCAGCGTATCCGTCGTCTCGGCGCGGTTCATGCCGCCATCCTCTGTTGGGCCGCGTCGTAGAGATCGTGGATGTGGCGGACGACGGCCGCAGGATCGTCCGCCGTCAGCAGCGCCATGCGCGTGCGGGCAAGCACGGGCTCGTCCGCCGCCGCGGCGCGGCGGGCGATGCGGTCGGCCGCGGCCTTGAGGTGCTTGCGCGCGTGGCGCAGCCCGACCGCCCGGCCGTAATGGCGAAGAATGTCGTCGTGCAGATGCAGAAGATGCACCTTCTGTGCCTCGAGGGGCGGCTCGTCCAGGACGACGCCGTCCGCGAGAAAGCGGGCGATCTGACCGGCAAGCCACGGCTGCGCCACCGTCGCGCGCCCCACCATCACGGCGTCCGCGCCGGACTGCGCGAGCGCCTCGGCCGCGTCGGCGCAGCTCGCGATATCGCCGTTGACGACGACCGGGATGCTGACCGCCCGCTTGACGGCGCCCACCGCCGCCCAGTCGGCGCGGCCCTGGTAGAACTGGCAGCGCGTGCGGCCGTGAACGGTGATCATGCGCACGCCCGCAGCCTCGGCCCGGCGGGCGAGCTCGGGCGCATTCACCGACTGCGCGTCCCAGCCGAGCCGCATCTTCAGCGTGACGGGCACGCCGACCGCCTGCACCGTGGCCTCGATCAGCGACACGGCATGGTCGAGGTCGCGCATCAGCGCCGAGCCGGCATAGCCGTTGGTGACCCGCCGCGCCGGGCAGCCCATGTTGATGTCGATGATGTCGGCGCCGGCCGCCTCGGCGATTCGGGCCCCTTCCGCCATCCAGCGCGCTTCGCAGCCGGCGAGTTGGACGACGCGCGGCCCGGCGCCGCCGCTCTCCGCGCGCAGGCGTGCCCACGCCTCCCCGGACGCCAGCGCCTCGCTCGCGGTCATCTCGGAGACCACGAGCCCCGCTCCCAGCCGCCACACCAGGCGCCGGAACGGCGCATCGGTCACGCCGGACATGGGCGCGAGAAGCACCGCATTGCGCAGCGGCAGGTCGCCGACCGGCGGAAGCTTTACCCGAGGGGAGACGGAGCGGTTGTCCGGACCAGCGTTGCACATGAAATAGGCGACCGAGGCGTTGCACACACTTTAGCCATGCTGCATTGCGGTGGCAAGAGTGCAGTGCAACATCCTTGAGGTCCGGAATGAACTCTGGAATTGTCGCGCACGAAAGCCCAAGACGGCTTGAAAACCCGTCCCGAGAGGTCCCCGCGCGCCATGCCGCCTGCCAAGGTTGCCGCCGTCTTGGTCGCCGCGGGCCGGGGCATGCGCGCAGGCGGCGACGTGCCGAAGCAGTATCGGCAGGTGGCCGGCCGGCCGGTCCTTCGCATGGCGCTCGAGCGCCTGCTCGGTCACCCGCGGGTCGCGCTGGTGCAGCCGGTGATCCATCCCGACGACCGGCCGCTTTATGCCGACGTGACGGCGGGTCTCGCTCCGCTGCCGGCGGTTGAAGGGGGCGGAACCCGCCAGGAGTCCGTGCGCGCCGGGCTCGAGGCGCTTGCGGCGCTCAAGCCCGACATCGTGCTCGTGCACGATGCGGCGCGACCGTTCCTCTCAGGCCGGCTGATCGACCGCGCGATCGAAACCGCGGCCGCCGCCGCGGCCGCGGTGCCGGGCCTGCCAATATTCGATGCCGTCAAGACGGTCGACGCCCAGGGGCGCGTCACCGGTTCCGTGGATCGCGCCGCGCTGCGGACGGTGCAGACGCCACAGGCCTTCGCCTTCGAGAGGCTGCTTCAAGCGCACCGCCTTGCGGAGGCCGCGGACCTCCGCGACTTCCCCGACGACGCGGCGCTCGCAGCCTGGGCCGGCCTGCCCGTCAGCGTGTTCGAGGGCGAGCCGGAGAACGTGAAGTTGACGACAGAGGAAGATTTCAAGCGCGCCGAGAGGACAGCTCTCCTGCGCCACACGGACACGCGCACCGGCACCGGATTCGACGTGCACGCCTTCGGCGAAGGCGGCGACCACGTGATGCTCGGCGGCGTGCGGATCCCGCACGACCGCACGCTCAAGGGCCATTCGGACGCGGACGTGGTGCTGCACGCGCTCACCGACGCCGTGCTCGGCGCGGTCGCCGAAGGCGACATCGGCGAGCACTTCCCGCCGAGCGATGCGCGCTGGCGCGGCGCCGCCTCCGATCAGTTCCTGGCCTTCGCGGTGGCGCGCGTGCGGGCGCGGGGCGGCGTCATCGCCCTGCTCGACGTCACCCTCCTGTGCGAGGCGCCGCGGATCGGTCCGCACCGGGAGGCCATGCGCGCCCGCATCGCCGAGATCGCCCAGATCCCGGTGTCGCGGGTGGCCGTCAAGGCGACGACCACGGAACGCCTCGGCTTCCTCGGGCGCGGCGAAGGCATTGCGGCGTTGGCGACAGCGACCATACGCCTCCCGGAGGGTAGCGATGATTGAGGATCAACTGCGCGCGCGAGCGCATGCCGTGCTCGACGCCTGCCGCGCGCGCAAGCTGATGGTGGCGGCGGCCGAATCCTGCACGGGAGGGCTCGTCGCCGCCTGTCTCACCGACATCGCCGGCTCGTCCGACGTCTTCGATCGCGGTTTCGTCACCTACTCCAATGCGGCCAAGCGCGAGATGCTGGGCGTGCCCGCCGAGGTGCTCGACCAGCACGGCGCGGTGAGCAGCGCCACCGCGCAGGCGATGGCACAGGGCGCGCTCGACCGCTCGCGCGCGCACATCGCCGTCGCGATCACCGGAATCGCCGGGCCGAGCGGCGGCAGCATGGAGAAGCCGGTGGGGCTCGTTCATTTCGCGGCCGCCTCGCTCAATGGGCGAACGCTGCACCGCGAGCGCCGCTACGGGCCGATCGGCCGCGCCGGCGTGCGCCAGCATTCGGCGCTCGAGGCGCTGGAGATGATGCTCGAACTCGCCCTCGACTATCCGCGCTGAGCGCGCGGACCGGCATAGAGTTCGTCCGCCCGCCGCTCGAAGGCCGCCGCAAAGCGGCGGAAGGCCGTGTCGAAGACCGTGCCCATGACGAAGCTGAGCGCGCGGCTTCGGAACTCGTAGGCGATGAAGAACTCGACCTCGCACTCGTTCGCCGAAAGCGCGTGGAAACGCCAGCGGTTGTCGAGATGGCTGAAGGGGCCGTTGAGGTATTCGACGAAAATGAGCAGGCGCGGCCGGTCGAGCGTCACCTGGCTCGTGAACGTCTCCCGCAGCAGCTTGTAGGCCACGGTCATGTCGGCCGTGAGCACCTCGACCCCCTCCCCGCTGGCGGCGCGCCGGCGCACTTTCAGGGATTCGCACAGGGGCAGGAATTCCGGGTAGCGTTCGACGTCGGCCACGAGGTCGAACATTTCGGACGCGGCGTGGCGCACCCGGCGGGTCGTTTGGAATAGGGGCATCGATCGTCAGCGGCTGCGCTGTGCGTCCCGCGCCGCACGCAGGCGGGCGAAGTCCTCGCCGGCATGGTGCGACGAGCGCGTGAGGGGCGAGGACGAAACCATCAGAAACCCCTTCGCATAGGCGATGGTCTCGTAGGCCTTGAATTCCTCCGGCGTCACGAAGCGCACGACCGGATGGTGCTTGCGTGTCGGCTGCAGATACTGGCCGATGGTGAGAAAGTCGACCCCGGCGCTGCGCAGGTCGTCCATGACCTGAATGACTTCGTGCCGCTCCTCGCCGAGCCCGACCATGATGCCGGACTTGGTGAACATCGCGGGGTCGATCTCCTTCACCCGCTGCAGGAGCCGCAGAGAGTGGAAGTAGCGGGCGCCCGGGCGCACCGTGAGATAGCGCGAGGGCACCGTTTCGAGGTTGTGGTTGAACACGTCCGGCCGGGCGGCCACGACGGTCTCGATCGCCCCCGGCTTGCGCAGGAAATCGGGCGTCAGCACCTCGATGGTGATGCCCTTGCAGCGGGCGCGGATCGCCGCGATCACGGCGGCGAAGTGGCCCGCCCCGCCGTCGGGCAGATCGTCGCGATCGACGGAGGTGACGACCACGTGCGACAGGCCGAGCTGCTCCGTCGCAGCCGCTACCCTTTCGGGCTCGCCCGGGTCGAGCGGGCCGGGCAGCCCGGTCTTGACGTTGCAGAAGGCGCAGGCGCGGGTGCACGTGTCGCCCATGATCATGAAGGTCGCGTGCTTCTTCTCCCAGCACTCGCCGATATTGGGGCAGCCCGCCTCCTCGCACACCGTGACGAGCCGGTTCTCGCGCAGCGTGCGGTTCGTTTCCGCAAAACCCCGCGACGTCGGCGCGCGCACCCGGATCCAGGCGGGCTTGCGCAGGATCGGCGTGTCGGGCCGGTTCGCCTTCTCGGGGTGGCGGGGACGGGTTGTGCTGTCGAGTACGACGACCATCGGGGCGCCTTCTCAAGGCCCCTCTGCCATCGGGCCTTTGTCTCTTCTCAGGTACAGTCGCCGGCGGCGTTTGTGAAGGGTCGCGCCAGGCTCGCCGGCGCCGGACGGCGGCGCGCACCGAGCGCCGCGCAACGGATGCGCGCGGCCGCCCCGCCGCGACGGCGAATTCAGATGTTCAGCACGCGCCCGTAGGCGTCGAGCACCGCCTCCTTCATCGTCTCCGATAGGGTCGGATGCGGGAAGATCGAGTGGATCAGCTCCTCCTCGGTCGTCTCCAGGTTCATGGCGATCACGAAGCCCTGGATCAGCTCCGTCACCTCGGCGCCCACCATGTGCGCGCCGAGAAGCTGGCCCGTCGCCTTGTCGAAGACGACCTTGACGAGCCCCTGGTCTTCCCCCAGTGCGATCGCCTTGCCGTTTCCGATGAAGGGGAAGCGGCCCACGCGTATCTCGCGACCGCTCTCCTTCGCCTCGGCCTCGGTGAGGCCGACGGAGGCGATCTGCGGACGGCAATAGGTGCAGCCCGGGATGAGAGTCTTGTTCATCGGATGCGGGTTGAGGCCCTTGATCGCCTCGACGCAGATGATACCTTCGTGCTCGGCCTTGTGCGCGAGCATCGGCGGGCCGGCGACATCGCCGATCGCATAGATGCCGGGAACGTTCGTCCGGGCGAACGGGTCGGTGACGATCGTCCCCCGCTCGATCTTCACGCCGAGCGCCTCGAGACCGAGATTCTCGACATTGCCGACGACGCCGACGGCGGAGATGACCCGCTCCGCTTCGATCGTGAGCGCCTTGCCCGCAGCGTTCTCCACTGTGGCGACGACCGAATCCGCCTTCCTGTCGAGCTTCGTCACCTTGGCGCTGGTGTGGATCGTGATGCCCTGCTTCTCGAACTGCTTGCGGGCGAAGGCGGCGATCTCCGCATCCTCCGCCGGCAGAATCTGCGGCAGCACTTCGACGATGGTCACCTCCGCGCCGAACGTGCGGTAGAAGCTTGCGAACTCGACGCCGATCGCGCCCGAGCCGACGACCAAAAGGGATTTCGGTATGATCGGGGCGACCATCGCCTCGAAATAGGTCCAGATCAGCTTGCCGTCCGGCTCGAGGCCGGGCAGGACGCGCGGCCGCGCGCCGGTCGCCACGATGATGTGCTTTGCCTGATAGTTTCCGGGGCCGAGCGCGCCCTTCGGCACGTCCGTCTTGAGCCGGTCGTCGTGCGGCTTCACCGCGACCTTTCCGGGCGCTGCGATTCGCGCGTCGCCCCAGATCACCGACACGTTGTTTTTGCGCATCAGAAAGGCGATGCCGTCGGAGAGCCGCTTGGCCACGCCGCGCGAGCGCTTCACCACCGCGGCGGGGTCGAATCCCACCTTTTCCGCGACAAGCCCGTAATCTCCGGCGTGTTCGAGATAGTCGAAGATCTCGGCCGAGCGCAGAAGCGCCTTGGTCGGGATGCAGCCCCAGTTCGTGCAGATGCCGCCGAGATGGGCGCGCTCGACGATCGCGGTCTTGAAGCCGAGCTGCGCGGCGCGGATCGCCGTTACGTAGCCGCCGGGTCCCGAGCCGATGATGATGACGTCGAAGGTGGTGTCAGCCATGTCCAAGTCTTTCGCTGGTGCGCCGCGGCGCCGGTGCGGCGCGGCGGATGCCGACGCCGGCTCTCAAGACGGATCTTCCGATCGAAACGGATTGCGCAGCATCTCGCCGGCGCGCACGTCGCGACCTTCATGCCGCCAAATTCCGACAATCCTGCGATCAATTCAACACAAGCGGGGCCGCACAACCCTCATGGCCGCCCCTGTCGGGAAACAGACTTTGTCGGCCCTGAAACCGGTCTCGCGCCCGCCCATGGCTTTCGTCCCCGCGCGTCGATGCGCGCTGCGTCACACCAGCATCATCACCGGATTTTCGATCAGCGCCTTGAACGCGCCGAGGAGCTGCGCGCCGAGCGCGCCGTCGACGGCGCGATGATCGGTCGAAAGCGTCGCCGACATCATCGTAGCGACTTCGATCTTGCCGTTCCTCACGATCGCGCGCTGCTCGCCGGCGCCGACGGCGAGGATCGTGGCGTGCGGCGGATTGATGACCGCGGCGAACTCCCTGATCCCGTACATGCCGAGGTTCGACACGGCGGTCGAGCCGCCCTGATACTCCTCGGGCTTGAGCTTGCGGGCGCGGGCGCGCGCGGCATAGTCCTTCATCTCGGCGGAGATGACCGAGAGCGACTTGGTTTCGGCGCGGCGGACGACCGGCGTGATGAGCCCGTTCGGAATGGAGACGGCCACGCCGACGTCGGAATGCTTGTGCTTGAGCATGCCGCCCTCGGTCCAGGTGACGTTCGCATCCGGCACCTGCTGCAGCGCGAGCGCCAGCGCCTTGATGACGAAGTCGTTGATCGTGAGCTTGTAGGCCGGCTTGCCGTCCTTGTCCTTCGGCGCGGCGGCGTTGATCTCCTCGCGCGCGGCGAGCAGCTTGTCGATGTTGCAGTCGACCGTGAGATAGAAGTGCGGGATCGTCTGCTTCGCCTGCACGAGGCGCTGCGCGATGATTTTGCGCATCGAGTCGTGCGGCACGACGTCGTAGGTGCCCGGCTCGTAGAGCGCGCGGATCTTCTCGTCCGCGAGCGCGGCGACGGCGGGCGCGCCCGCGGGCGGCGGCGGAGCTGCCGCGGCCGGCGCGGCAACGGGCTTCAACCTCCGGCCTGCCTTCGCCTGCTCGATGTCGCGGGCGACGATGCGGCCGTGAGGCCCGGAGCCCTGGACGCGGGAGAGATCGATGCCCGCCTCCTTCGCAAGGCGCCGGGCGAGCGGCGAGGAGAAGATCCGGCCCCGATCGTCCGCCGCCGGGCGTGCCGCCTCGGCCACCGCCGCGGGCGCGGCCTCATGACGATCGACTTGCGGCAGCTCGGCGCGCGGCGCAGCCGCCCTCTCCGCCTCCGAGGCGGCCGCGGACGGGCGCTCCGGCGACGGGGCGGACGGCGGTTCCGCGGCCTTCGACGCCGGAGGCGCTTCGCCGCGCGGCTTGGCCGCCTCGGCGCCCGCGGCCGCCACATCTTCCCCCTCCTGCGCCAGCACCGCGATCACTTGGTTGACCGGCACGTCCTCCGCACCCTCGGGAACGAGGATCTTGGCGAGCACGCCCTCGTCGATCGCCTCGACCTCCATCGTCGCCTTGTCGGTCTCGATCTCCGCGATCACGTCGCCGGGGGAAACCTTATCGCCTTCCTTCTTGAGCCACCGCGCGAGGTTCCCCTTCTCCATCGTCGGCGACAGGGCGGGCATGAGAATGTTGGTGGGCATGCGATGATGTCCTGATCTTCACGACTTCGGCCGGCCGGCGCGCCACGCCTGGCGGCGCCTCAGCCTGCGCTCCACCCACGACTCGATCACGTCATAAGCGGCGACGAGCGCCAGCAGCGCGCCCCACGCCTTGAAGAAGCCCAGCCACGTCCAGTCCGCGTAGCCCAGTCCCATCATCAGGAGCGCGGCCGGAACCATTCCGGCGGCCCAGATGACGAGGACAAGCGCGCGCGATCTCATCGTGTCGGGCATGGCGCCTCAGCCGATGGCGCTCGTCGAGCCGGGATCGGTGGGCGAGTCCATCTCGGCGTCGAACAGGTTGCGGATGCGCTCGACCGTGACCTCCTCCGGAATATCGTCCTCCGCCTTGTAGATGCGGGCGACGTGACGCGCGACGTCGGCGAGAATCATTCCCCAGGCTTCCGGGTCGGCGAAGGCGCGGCGCAGCGCAACGTGCAGCCCGCCGTCGACGATGGCCGCGCGCAGCACTTCCGTGCCGCCCCTTTCCAGCGCCGTCGGGGGCGCGCCGAGCGCATCGAAGCTGGCCATCATCGCCTCACCGGTAGCAGACCGCCTTCACGGCCTCGATCACCTCGGCCACCGAAGGCAGCGCGAGCTTTTCCAAATTGGCGGCGTAGGGCATCGGCACGTCCTTGCCGGAGACGCGCAGCACCGGCGCGTCGAGCCAGTCGAAAGCGCGCTCCATGATGCGGGCGGCGATCTCGGCGCCCACGCCGGACTGCTGCCAGCCCTCTTCGACCGTCACCGCGCGCCCGGTCTTCTTCACCGAGGCGATGATCGTCTCGGTGTCCATCGGGCGTAGCGTGCGCAGGTCGATGACCTCGGCGTCGATGTCCTCCTTGGCGAGCTCCTCTGCGGCCTTCAGCGCATAGGTCATGCCCATCGACCAGGCGACGAGCGTCACGTCCTTGCCGGGCCGGGCGATGCGCGCCTTGCCGATCGGGAGCACGTAGTCGTCGAGCTTCGGCACCGGGAAGGAGTGGCCGTAGAGGATTTCGTTTTCGAGGAAGACGATGGGGTTCGGATCGCGGATCGCGGCCTTGAGCAGCCCCTTCGCGTCGGCGGCCGTGTAGGGCGCGATCACCTTGAGTCCGGGAATGTGCGAGTACCAGGCCGAGTAGTCCTGGCTGTGCTGCGCGGCGACGCGGGCGGCCGGGCCGTTCGGCCCGCGAAACACGATCGGGCACTGCATCTGTCCGCCCGACATGTACAGCGTCTTCGCCGCGGAATTGATGATGTGGTCGATGGCCTGCATCGCGAAGTTCCAGGTCATGAACTCGAC
This sequence comes from Variibacter sp., assembly GCA_019689555.1. Taxonomy (GTDB): domain Bacteria; phylum Pseudomonadota; class Alphaproteobacteria; order Rhizobiales; family Xanthobacteraceae; genus JADGHE01. The sequence goes on from JADGHE010000004.1 coordinate 68,673, forward strand.
GATGGGCCGCAGGCCCGCCATCGCCGCGCCGACGCCGAGACCCGCGAAGCCGTGCTCGGTGATCGGCGTGTCGACCACGCGCTTCGGGCCGAACTCCTGGAGCAGCCCCTGCGTGACCTTGTAGGCGCCCTGATATTCGCCGACCTCCTCGCCCATGATGAACACGCGATCGTCGCGCCGCATTTCCTCCGCCATGGCGTCGCGCAGCGCCTCGCGGACCGTCATCGTCACCATCTCGGTGCCTGCGGGCACTTCCGGCTCGGGCTGTACCTGCGGCTCGGGCGGAGCGGCCTCGGCAGGCTTTGGCGCGGCAGGAACGCGGGCGGTCTTGGCGGCCGACTCCTGCGCCGCGGGCGGCGCGGATTCGGCGGCCTTCTGCTGCTCGGCCGGCTGGCTCTGCGCCGGGGCATGCGCGCTCTTGCCGTTGCTCTTGAGGGCGGCGGCGTCCTCCCCCTCGGCGAGAATCATGGCGATCGGCGTGTTGACCGCGACGTCCTCGGTGCCTTCCGGCACCAGAATCTTTCCGAGCGTGCCTTCCTCGACGGCCTCGACTTCCATGGTCGCCTTGTCGGTCTCGATCTCGGCGATCACGTCGCCGGCTTTGACCCGCTCTCCTTCCTTCTTGATCCACTTGGCGAGGTTTCCCTTCTCCATCGTGGGCGACAAGGCGGGCATCAAGACTTCAATCGGCATTCAACGCTCCGGCCTTCGGGCTACTTCATGATCCGGTTGAGATTGGTCGCGAGCGAGATCGTGATCGCCGCCAGCGTCATGCAGACGAAAAAGGCGACGATCGCCTTGTTGACGACGGCGGCTTCCCGATCCGCTGCGCCCTGAAGACGGGTCGCGGCGAACGGCCATGCCGCCACCGCGAGCCGACGGCGCAGCGCGCGCTCGGGCCCCTCGACCGCCGCCAGAATCCGCAGGCCATAGACGGCTGCGACGGCCCAGCTCACCGCCGCGCCGGCGAGGGTGAGCACGAGGAGCCCTGTCGCCAGCGCGCCCATCACGCCGCTCCGACTTTCGCTATGGATACCGACGCCATCGGGTCAGCGCAGCACATCAGCGCAGCACATCGGTGTAGAGCTCGGACGGATCCGGCTCGGGATCGTGGATCGCGAATTCGGCCGCCTCGTTGACCACGTCCCGCACTTCGCTGTCGATCTGCTTGAGGTCGTCTTCCTTTGCCCAGCCCTTCTCGAGCAGGCGGCGGCGCACCTGTTCGATCGGGTCCTGCTCGGTGCGGACCCGCTGCACCTCCTCCCGCGTGCGGTACTTCGCGGGGTCGGACATCGAGTGGCCGCGATAGCGATAGGTCAACATCTCGAGGATGTAGGGACCGTTGCCTTCGCGCGCCCATTTCACGGCCTTATCGCCCGCGGCCTTCACCGCGCGCACGTCCATGCCGTTGACCTGCTCGCCGGGAATGTTGAAGGAGGCTCCGCGCTTGGACAGATCGGTCTGCGCCGAGGAGCGGGCGACCGAGGTGCCCATCGCGTAGCGATTGTTCTCGATAATGTAGACCACGGGGAGCTTCCACAGCTCCGCCATGTTGAAGCTTTCGGCGACCTGTCCCTGGTTCGCCGCGCCGTCGCCGAAATAGGTGAGGCAGACGTGGTCGTTGCCGCGGTAGCGATTGGCGAAGGCGAGCCCGGTGCCGAGCGACGCCGGCGCGCCGACGATGCCGTGCCCTCCGTAGAAGTTCTTCTCCACGGAGAACATGTGCATCGAGCCGCCCTTGCCCTTGGAGTAGCCACTGCGCCGGCCGGTCAGCTCCGCCATCACGCCCTTGGGGTCCATCCCGCAGGCGAGCATGTGCCCGTGGTCGCGGTAGCCGGTGATGACCTGGTCGCCGTCCTTGATGGCCATCTGCATGCCGACGACGACCGCCTCCTGCCCGATATAGAGGTGGCAGAAGCCGCCGATCAGGCCCATGCCGTAGAGCTGTCCGGCCTTCTCCTCGAATCGGCGGATGAGCAGCATCGCGCGGTAGGCGTGCAGCTCCTCCTCGCGCGTGAACTCGGCCGGCGCGATGGCCCATACCCGTTCGTTCTCGGCGGGCGCGGAAGCAGCGGCCGGTACGGTTTGCTTCGGTTTGGCGGCAGCCATGCGGATCCTCGCGCACGGATGGTCAAGCGTCCTCACCCCCATAACGCAAATCCCAGGCCGGCGGAAGCGCAGGGGCGAACCGCCGCTGTCTCGCAAGACGCCGATCCAAAACCTTGAAGCGAATCGCGAAATGGCCGGTGGAACGCCGCGGCGGGCTATCTTGCGGCCGCCACCGCGCCCTGCCCCGCCGTCGGCCGCCGCCCGATCAGAATGAGATCGCGCGGATGGACGTAGCCGAGCATGGCGCGGGCCTGCTCGTCGAGCATGTCGGGGTCCAGGCTGTCCGAGCGCAACAGGGCGACCCGGCGCTGCCACGCGAGGCGCTCGCTCTTCAGCCGCTGGAGCTCTTCGGAGAGCTCGTGAAGCTCGTTGACGAGGTCCTGCTTGGCCTTGAGCCCGCGATTGCCCGTATAGGCGTGGACGCCGAAATAGCCGATCAGCAAGGCGGCCATGACGTAGAGGCCGAGCGTCGTGAGCGCGGTTCGCAGGCGGGTGCGGCTGACCATGGCGGCGAGCATCCGCGAGCCCCCTTAAGGTCTCATTAAAGTTGCGGCGGGCGCCGCCTTCCGGGGCGCAACGAGCCCCTCCTGCTCCCCGTCGGCGCGATGCCGGGGCGCGTGCGGGAGCCGGCGGCTTTCGGCGATTTGATACAGGACGCGGGCGGCGGCGACGGAGGCTGCCCATCGTCCTCGCCCCACGGCGCTGGGAACGACAGAGTTGCGCGTTCTTGTGCGGCAGGCCGCGAATCGGAAGGATTCGCGGCGGCGCGGGACCTCCCCGGCCGACGGGAGCCGTTTCCGCGGTGGACCGCGGCCCGCACGGCGGCGGCGAAAGATTGCCCGCGCAAGGCGGCTTCGCTATAGGGAGCATCTGTTCCGTTGGGGTGCCTTGCGCTCGCGCGAGGCGTTTCCCATAACGGGCCAGAGGCCACGTGGCGGAGTGGTTACGCACCGGTCTGCAAAACCGGGTACGCCGGTTCAATTCCGGCCGTGGCCTCCACCCCGCTTGCGCCGTGCGCCCGGCCGTGAGGCCCGGGCCGAGCCGATGCGACGCCCTTCCACAAGCACGGCCGGCACACAGAATGGCTTTGCGAGCGGGCAAGGTTTTGCTATACGCGCGGCGCTGACCCGCGATGTTCCCCGGTAGCTCAGCGGTAGAGCAACCGGCTGTTAACCGGTTGGTCGCTGGTTCGAATCCGGCCCGGGGAGCCACCTTTCTCTCTGTCGTTCTCCCAGAAACCCCGTCTCGTGCGCTGCGCGCCGGAATCGCGCCGGGATCGAACGCGCCGGCCTCACGGCGCCGCGGCGGACTTCCGCTGCTCGGCGTCCACCCGCATCGCAAGCGCGACCGCCAGGACCGCGAGAATCATGGGCAGAATGGAGGCGCCGCGGATGTGCACCATCACGTGCTGGGTGGCGAATCCGACGATCATGATGCCGGCGCCAATAGCGGCCTCCTGCACATACGATACGGCAATGGCGCCGCCGATGATGACGAGCGGCAGGATGTAGACGAAGATGCCCGCATAGTCCGCCGACCTTCCGGTTTCCGCCACGGCCGTGGCGACCAGGAACAGTTCCACAAGACCGGCGGCGACCCCGAGGGCCGTCGCGAGTTGCCGCAAGCCGATCGTCCGCATGAGCGCCCTCCGAAGTCTTGTCGTGTTTCCATGATTGTGGCGGCCCCACAATGGGGCCGGGCTGCCCGTCTCCGCAACCGGGTCCGCAATGAGCGCCGACCGCCCGGCGCCCCCGCTCGCGGCCAAGGAACCCCTTGCCAGAACGCGACTTTCGGCCTCGGCCGCCGCCGCTGGCGACCCGCAAGGCCGCGGCGCTTCGGACAAAATTCCTAACACAATTTCGTGTACGGGAGCCATCTCCCGGAGGGCACGGACAAGGCCCGTAGGCAGCCGCCGGGAATCCGGCCCGCCGGAAAGGGGCCGGGCGAAGGCGGAGCCGTGGAGAAGGGTCGCGCTCTCGGGGGGCCCGCCGGAGCCGCCGTCCCCCTCCTCTCCGTCAGTCCATCAGGAGGAGCTTGCGGATCAGCGCGCCGAAAGCGCCGTGCCGCCGCGGTTCCAGCCGCGCGCGCCGGCGCCGAAGACCTCGTGGCCGGTCTCCGTGACGGCGACCGTGTCCTCGAGCTTGATGAAGCCGCGGCGCGGATGCTGGATCGTGGTCTCGACCGAGATCACCATGCCGCTCTCGAGCGGGCGGCGCGCGTCCTCGTCGCTGTAGGGCACCGGGCCCGTCGCGGTGAGGTGCGGAACTTCGTGGCTCACCAGTCCCATCCCGTGCGCCGTGAAATCGGTGTAGGCGCGGTGGGGCGAGGTGGCGAGCACCTGTTCGGCCGCGGCGTAGATGTCGCCGCCCATCGCGCCGGCGCGGATCGCCTTGAAGGCCGCCTGCTGCACGCGCTCGACCTCGCCAAGCAGGTCCTCGAGCTCGGCGTCGGGTTCACCCAGGATCGCCATGCGCGCGAGATCGCCGATATAGCCGTGGTAATTGCCTCCGGAATCGATCGAGAGCACGTCGCCCATCTCCCATGTCTGGTCGGAGGGGGCGCGGTTGTGGCTCGTGCCGGCGGCGATCAGGCAGTACTCGAAGGTGAGCCCCCGGCTCGTCTCCTCGCGCCGCAGAGCTTCCACCAGCGCACGCTTAGTCGTGCCCGGCCCGTGATTGGCGATCACGGCCTGCATGGACTCGATCACGAGGTCGGAAGCGGTGCGCAGCATCTTTAGCTCGGCCGGCGTCTTGCGCGCGCGCAGCCGCTCGAGCGAGAACAGCGCGTCGACCAGTTCGGCGTCCGGAAAGGCGTCGCGCAGCCTCGCGCCGGCGTCCATCGGCAGGAAGCCGAGTTCGACCCCGATCCGCCGCGGCCGGAGGCCGATGCGGCGCAGATGCGCGATCGCCGTCTCGATCGCGTCCACCGACCCCGCGGAGGAGGTCTGCGCGGTCGGAGTCCAGAAGGGCTTCACCTCCTTTTGATAGCCTTCGAGGCGATGCCCGATATAGGCGGCCTTCTCGGGCGCGCCCTTCGGGTAGATCATCACGGGCAGGTAGCGGCTGATGCCCATCGCGTCCATGTAGTCGAAGAAATTGGCGCGATGGCCGCCCAGCAGATACTGCACGTTGTGCTTCGACGTCGCGAGAATGACGTCGATCCCCGCGTCCTCCATCAGCCGGTCGAGACGATCGGCATCGAACGGCGCGCGCACCTCGGCACCGGCCTGCTTGGCGGCAGTGAGCATGGGCGAAGCCTCCCTGTGGCCACGGCGCTTCGGCCCTGCGCCGGACCGTGGCGTTTGTCGGAGGAAAGCTTAGCGCCTGGAGGGGACCCGGCCAAGCACGGCGCCGGCGCGCCCGCCCGCGCGGCCCTGCGCGGTGCAATCCGGGGCGCCGAGCCGAGGTGCCTGCGCCGCGCGTCCGCCGCCGCTACTTTTGCTTGAACTCACGGGCCAGCATCTCGGCGAGGCGGGTGCGCAGGTGCTCGGGGAGTTCGACCTCGTAGAGCTTCCACTTCCATTGCGTGAGGTGCAGCCGCAGCCGGAAACGCTGGTCGGGCGCGAAGGCGGGCGGCACCGACACGTAGAAGTCGTGCAGCTTGTAGTCGGAGCTCGCATAGAGCGTCCATAAGCTGCCGAGGTCGCGCGGCACGAGCTCGGCGATGCTGCGCGGCCGGCCGTGCTCCGCCGGGCGCGACAGCGCCTCCCGCATCAGGGCCGCGACCTGGTCGAACTGGATGAGGTCAGAGAGCGCGGGGTCCGCGAGCGCGGCGCCGAAGCCCGCGACCGCGCCGCCCAGAAAGCCCGGCAGGTCGCCGTCCTTTCCGGTCAGCCGCAGATAGGCCGCGAGCACCTGGCGCGAGATGGACGGGCGCAGCGCGCGCATTTCGACCCGCGTCGCAAGCTCCGCCGCGTCGCTGCGCTCGATGGCGCGCCCGAGCCGGTACAGGTCCAGGAACGGCCAGAGCGTATAGGCGGCGAGCAGTGCGCCAAGCAGCGCGGCGATCCGCAATGACCAACGCATCGGGGTGAGGTACGCAGCAGCAATACGGCGTCTTTGCGGCCCCCGCACGAGATCGGACGCCGCGTGGCGGGCTTTGCGGCCGTCCGCGGGCGCGTCCCTTCGGTTGCAGGGGCCCGCGCCGTTCGTTAGCCTGCCGTGACCCCTCTCGCAATCACGCGGCCTCCAACATGCGCATTTTTGCAGATGTCGTCGAAGCCATCGGCAATACGCCGCTGATCAAGCTCGAGCGCGCGTCCCAGGCGACGGGATGCACCATTCTCGGCAAGGCCGAGTTCATGAATCCCGGCCAGTCGGTGAAGGACCGCGCCGGGCGGCAGATGATTCTCGAAGCGGAGAAGCGCGGCGAGATCAGGCCCGGCGGGCTGGTGGTGGAGAGCACGGCGGGCAACACCGGCATCGGCCTTGCGATCGTCGCCAATGCCCGCGGCTACCGCACGATCATCGTGATCCCCGAGACGCAGAGCCAGGAAAAGAAGGACATGCTGCGCCTCTGCGGCGCGGAGCTCGTCGAGGTGCCTGCGGTGCCCTACAGCAACCCCAACAACTACCAGCATGTCGGCCGCCGCCTCGCCGAGGAGCTGCGCAAGAGCGAGCCGAACGGGGTGCTCTACGCCGACCAGTGGAACAATCTCGACAACCGGAAGGCCCACTACGTCTCGACGGGACCGGAAATCTGGGAGCAGACCGGCGGCCGGATCGACGGCTTCATCTGCGCCATCGGCACCGGCGGCACGATCGCGGGGGTCTCCACTTTCCTGCGCGAGAAGAAGAAGGACATCGTCATCGGCCTGGCCGATCCGCGGGGAGCGGCGATGTACAATCTGTTCGCCCATGGCGAAGCCAAGGCCTCGGAAGGCGGCTCGATCACCGAAGGGATCGGCCTCGGCCGCGTCACGCCCATCATCGAGGACATCAAGATCGACCAAGCCTATCTCATCCCCGACGAGGAGGCCGTGCCGATCATCTTCGATCTGCTCGAATACGAGGGCCTGTGCCTCGGGGGCTCCTCCGGCATCAACGTGGCCGGCGCCATCCGTCTGGCGAAGGAGCTGGGGCCCGGGCACACGATCGTGACCATCCTCGCCGACTACGGCACCCGCTACCAGTCCAAGCTGTTCAATCCGGAATTCCTGCGCTCCAAGAACCTGCCGGTGCCGGCGTGGCTGGAGCGGAAGTCGACCATCAAGCCGCCGCTCGTCTGAGCCTCGAGGCCCTCGCCGCGGACCGCCGAAGGCACGTCGGCGCGCCGACGGGGCTCGTATCGTCGGCCTCGTTGCAGGCGACGTCGACGCCCTCCCCCGCCATTGCGGCGGCGCCCCGCCTGTGACTAAGTGAGGCCAAGGCCGTCACCGCGCCCACCCCGCACGCGAGGAGCCGCCATGCCGCAATCACCGCTCGTTTCGACCGCCTGGCTCGCCGAGCGTCTCGGCGCGCCGGACCTCGTGGTAGTCGACGGCTCCTTCCACCTGCCGACGGCACAGCGGGACGCCCGGGCGGAATATCTCGCCGAGCACATTCCGGGCGCGGTTTTCTTCGACATCGACGAGATCGCCGACCATTCGACCGACCTGCCGCACATGCTGCCGGGGCCGACTCACTTCTCCGAGGCCGTGGGCGCCCTCGGCATCGGGGACGGCGATGCGATCGTCGTCTACGACTCCGGCGCCCTCTTGGGCGCCGCGCGCGTCTGGTGGACGTTTCGCATCTTCGGCGCGCGCAAGGTCTATGTGCTCGACGGCGGGCTGCCGCAATGGAAGGCGGAGGGACGGCCGGTCGAGTCCGGGCCCGTCGACCGGCCGAAGCGCCGGTTCACCGCGCGGATGAACACGCGGGCGGTGGCGAATGTCGACGACGTGCGCCTGGCGCTGCTCGGCGACACCGCCCAGGTGGTGGACGCCCGCGCGCCGGAGCGCTTCCGCGGCGAGGCGCCGGAGCCGCGCCCCGGCCTGCGGTCCGGGCATATGCCGGGCGCCCTCAACGTGTACCACGGACAGCTCGTGCGCTCCGGACACATGGCGCCGCCCGAGCAGATCGCGAAGCTGTTCGCCGAGGCCGGCGTCGACCTCGACAAGCCGGTCATCACGACCTGCGGCTCGGGTGTCTCGGCCGCGACCCTGTGGCTCGCGCTCGAGACGATCGGCAAGCCGCCCCAGGCGCTCTACGACGGCTCGTGGACCGAATGGGGCGGCCGGCCTGACCTGCCGATCGCGACCGGCCCGGCCCGGTAGCCGCGGCCCGCGCGGGCCGCCGTCTTCCGCGACGGCGCCGGCGGCGCCTCAATGCAGGATCTGGCTCAGGAACAGCCGCGTCCGTTCGTGACGCGGATGGGCGAAGAATTCCTGGGGGGCGTTGACCTCGACGATCTGCCCCTCGTCCATGAACACGATGCGGTGCGCGACCTGCCGCGCGAAGCCCATCTCGTGGGTGACGACCAGCATGGTCATCCCCTCCTCGGCGAGCTCGACCATCGTGTCCAGCACCTCCTTGACCATCTCCGGATCGAGCGCCGAGGTCGGCTCGTCGAAGAGCATGATCTTCGGGTTCATGCACAGCGCCCGCGCGATCGCGACGCGCTGCTGCTGGCCGCCGGAAAGCTGGCCCGGATATTTATGCGCCTGCTCGGGAATCTTCACGCGCGCGAGATAATGCATGGCGATCTCTTCCGCCTCCTTCTTGGGCATCTTGCGGACCCAGATCGGCGCCAGCGTGCAGTTCTCGAGCACCGTCAGATGAGGAAACAGGTTGAAGTGCTGGAAGACCATGCCGACCTCGCGGCGGATTTCCTCGATCCGCTTGAGGTCGCCGGTGAGCTCGATGCCGTCGACGAAGATGCGCCCCTGCTGATGCTCCTCCAGCCGGTTGATGCAGCGGATCATCGTCGACTTGCCGGACCCCGACGGGCCGCAGATGACGATGCGCTCGCCCCGCGCGACCCTCAGGTTGATGTCGCGCAGCACGTGGAACTCGCCGAACCACTTGTGCACGCCGATCATCTCGACGGCGAGCTTCCCGCGCTCCTCCGTCCTCTCCCGCTCCGCGGTCGGCCCGTTCTGCTCCATGGCGTTCGTCCTTGCGTTCAACGCCGTTCGCCGTGCGCGAGCCGCGCCTCCATGGCTTTGGCATAGCGCGACATCATATAGCAGCAGGCGAAGTAGAAGAGGGCTGCGAAGGCATAGCCGGTCGTGCTGGTCACCGGCGTCGCCCAGCTCGGATCGACGCGGGCGGCCTCGATCGTCTTCAGCAGATCGAAGATGCCGACGATGAAGACCAGCGTCGTATCCTTGAACAGCCCGATATAGGTGTTGACGATGTTGGGGATGGTGATCTTCAGCGCCTGCGGCAGGATGACGAAGCGCATCATCTGCGAGTAGCTGAGCCCCAGCGCCATCGCCCCCTCGTACTGGCCCCGTGGGATCGCCTGCAGGCCCGCGCGCACCACCTCGGCCATATAGGCGGAGGCGAACATGGCGATGCCCACCAGCGCGCGCACGAGCTTGTCGGGCGAATAGGCCTCCGGCACGAACAGCGGCAGCATCACGCTCGCCATGAACAACACGGTGATCAGCGGCACGCCGCGCACGAACTCGATGTAGATGATCGAGAACAGGCGCACCGCCGGCATCCGCGAACGGCGGCCCAGCGCGAGCATGATGCCTGCGGGAAGCGACGCCACGATGCCGACCGTCGCGACGACGATGGTCACGAGAACGCCGCCCCACAGCGCGGTCTCGACCGCCGGCAGGCCGAGCGCCGGCATGCCCCTAAGCAGGACGTACGAGGCGATCGGCAGCACGACGAAGAAGTAGATCGCACCGATATCGCGCCGCGGTGCGTCGAGCTTGAGCATCCACACGATCCCGACCGCCAGCATGGCGAAGAAGATGTCGACGCGCCACCTCTCCGCAAGCGGATAGGAGCCGTAGACGAAATAGGCGAAGCGGTTGCGGACGAAGGCCCAGCAGGCGCCGACTTCGGGATGCTGCGGCGTGGCGAGGCACGCCTCGCGGTCGCTGCCGGACCACACCGCGTCAACGATCAAGAAGTCGATGACCGGCGGGATCGCCCAGGCGATCAGCAGCAGCATGACGATGGTCAACACCGTGTCGAACGGCGTCGCGAAGAAGTTTGCCCGCAGCCAGCCGAGCGCCCCCCTCGCCGTCACCGGCGGGGGCGACGCTTCGATGGGAACCTCGCGCACATAGGCGATGGCGTGTTCCGGATCGAGCTTGGTGACGGAATTGGCCGTCGTCACGGGGCCGCTCCTATCGCTCAACCAGCGCTATGCGGGCGTTGTAGATGTTCATGGCCAGCGAGGTGACCAGGCTGATCGTCAGGTAGACTGCCATGGTGATGAGCACGACCTCCACGGCCTGGCCGGTCTGGTTGAGCACCGTGCCGGTGAACACCTGAACGAGGTCGGGATAGCCGATCGCCACGGCGAGCGAGGAATTCTTCGTGAGATTGAGATACTGGCTGGTCAGCGGCGGAATGATCACGCGCATGGCCTGCGGGATGACGATGAGGCGCAGCGTAAGCCGCGGCCGCAGGCCGAGCGCATAGGCCGCCTCGGTTTGTCCGCGCGAGACGGCGAGGATGCCCGCGCGCACCACCTCGGCGATGAAGGCGGCCGTGTAGATGACGAGCCCGAACACCAGCGCCGCCAGCTCCGGCAGAATCTCGACTCCACCGCGGATGTTGAAGCGGCCGAGCTCCGGGAACGTCACTGCGAGGCGGATGCTGCCCGAGAGCACCACGATCAGCGGAAATCCGACGAAGAACCCGAGCGTCGCAAGGAAGACGGACGCCTGCTTTCCGGTTCGCTGCTGCCGGCGCCGCGCCCAGATGCGAAAGACGAGGGAGGCGACGAGCGCGAGCAAAAAGGCGATCTGCAGCGCGGTCCCCCCTTCCTGCAGGCGAAACTCGGGCAGGAAGAGGCCGCGATTGTTGAGATAGATGCCGCCCCAGAGGACGACGCTGCCGCTCACGCTGGGCAGCGCCTTCAGCACCGCGTTGTACCAGAACAGGAGCTGCAGCAGCAGCGGCAGGTTGCGGATGAACTCGACATAGCCCGCGGCGATCCGCGCGACGAGGAAATTGCGCGACAGGCGCGCAATGCCGACAAGGAAGCCGAGAACGGTGGCGAAAACGATGCCGATGACCGCGACGAGCAGCGTGTTGAGCAGGCCGACCCAGAACGCGCGCCCGTAGCTGGAGGTTTGCGGCGAGTAGTCGATCAGCGTCTGGCTGATGTCGAAGCCGGCGGTGACGTTCCAGAAGTCGAAGCCGGAGGCGATGCGCGCGCGCGCCAGGTTCTCGGCCGCATTCGTGATCGCGCCATAGGCGAGGAAGGCGATGAACGCGCAGAGCGCGAACTGATAGGCGATGCTGCGGACCTTTGGGTCGTACAGCGGCGATACTTTCGGCGGCCCGACCTGATGTGTCGCGCTCATCCCCTGTTCCCCCGTTCGGCCGCCTTTCCCTCGGCCGACATCGCCCCATTGTAGCTTGGTTGCCGGCGAAACGCCTTCGTCCCGGCACGATCGTCGGTCCGGGCGCGATCCCGGAATGCGGCGACGGCGCCCGATCGGATGGCAGATCACGCCCCGCCTGCGCCGCCCAAAGACCGGCGACGGCCGGCGACGCGCTCGCCTCCGCCTCCCTGCGGATCCAAGACCTGGCCCGGACTATCCTTCCCCTTCCGCCCTGCGCCCGTGGACGCCGAGGCGCGGGCCGGCCCTCCCCGGCCGGCCCGCGTCGCAGCGGCTAGCGGACCGGCGGGCCGTATTGCAGCCCGCCCTTGGTCCACAGCGCGTTGAGGCCTCGCGCGATCTTGAGCGGCGAGCCCTGGCCCACATTGCGCTCGAACACCTCGCCGTAATTGCCCACGTGCTTGACGATGCGATAGACCCAGTCCTTGGTCAGGCCGAGCTGCTCGCCGTAATTGCCCTCCGTGCCGAGCAGGCGCTTGACCTCCGGATTGTCGGATTTGAGCATCTCGTCGACATTGGCCTTGGTGATGCCCAGCTCCTCGGCGTTGAGCATGGCGAAGTGGGTCCACTTCACGATGTCGAACCACTGGTCGTCGCCGTGGCGCACCGCGGGCCCGAGCGGCTCCTTGGAGATGATCTCCGGCAGGACGATGTGCTCGTCCGGATTCGCGAGCCGCAGGCGCGAGGAGTAGAGGCCGGAGGCGTCCGTCGTATAGGCGTCGCAGCGGCCGGTGTCATAGGCCTTCACCGCCTCGTCGATGGTCGCGAAGGTGACGGTCTTGAGCCGCATCCTGTTGGCGCGGAAATAATCGGCGAGGTTGAGCTCCGTCGTGGTGCCCTGCTGCACGCAGACGGCGGCGTCGTTGAGCTCGAGCGCGGAATTGACCTTGAGCGCCTTGCGCACCATGAAGCCCTGGCCGTCGTAATAGTTCACCCCCGTGAAATTCAGCCCCAGGGAGGTGTCGCGCGAGCTCGTCCAGGTGGTGTTGCGCACCAAAACGTCGACCTCGCCGGACTGCAGCGCGGTGAAGCGGTCCTTGGCGGTCAGGGGCACGAATTTGACCTTGGTCGGGTCGTTGAAGACCGCGGCCGCAATGGCGCGGCAGAAATCGACGTCGAGGCCCGTCCAGTTGCCTTGCGCATCGGGCTGGCTGAAGCCGGCGAGGCCCGTATTGGTGCCGCAATTGAGGGCGCCGCGCGACTTCACGGCATTGAGCGTCTGGGCCGACGCCGCGGCGGCCGCAAGCCCGACCGCCGCTGCGACGGCGAACGTGGTGAGGACGTGTTTCATGGCAAAAGGTGCTCCGTCATTCCCTGTTCCCGCATACTCGGCGAACTGTGAACGGGATGGCTCGATCCTTAGGCTCCGGCATGACGTCGATCTGCTCGTCGCCGGCCGCTCGCACGCCATGACCAGCGACCGGAACCTCCGGGTTTCGCGGTTGACGTCATCTGAGAACGATAACCTACCGAGGTCAAGTGGTTGACCCCGAGCGCCGCTGCGGGGGTAAATGGCGGCGTGGCTGGAGATGGTCCATGAAACCCGATCAGAACGACGGGAGCGGGAGCCGCCGCAGCCTCGCCCTCGACACCCGCCTGGTGACGGGAGGGCGGGACCCCTTTGCGCACTTCGGTTTCGTCAATCCGCCCGTCTATCACGGCTCGACGGTGCTCTATCCCACGGCCGCCGACATGGTCGCGCACCGCGCGCGCTACGTCTACGGCCGGCGCGGCACGCCGACCTCGGAGGCGCTGGAGTCGGCGCTGCGCGATCTCGAAGGGCCGCAATGCGCGGGCGTGGCGCTGATGCCCTCGGGACTGTCGGCCATCGCGACCGCGCTGCTCGCCGTCACGAACAGCGGCGACCATGTGCTCGTCAGCGACAGCGTGTACCGGCCGACCCGGACCTTCTGCGACTCCGTCCTGAAGCGCTTCGGCGTCGAGACCACCTATTACGATCCGCTCATCGGCGCGGACATCGCCACGCTCTTTCGACCGAGCACGCGCGCCGTGTTCGTGGAGTCGCCGGGATCGCAGACCTTCGAGATGCAGGACGTGCCGGCCATCGCCGCCGTCGCGCACGCGCGGGGCGCGGTCGTGCTCGCGGACAATACCTGGGCCACGCCGATCTACTTCCGGCCGCTGGAGAAGGGGGTCGACCTCGCGATCCAGGCCGGCACGAAGTACATCGCGGGCCATTCCGACGTCATGCTCGGGACCGTTTCCGCCAACGCCGCGCTCTGGCCGCGGCTGAAGGAAACCGTGATGCAGATGGGCGTGTGCGTGGGGCCCGACGATATCTATCTCGCGCTTCGCGGCTTGCGCACGATGGGCGTGCGGCTGCGGCGCCATCAGGAGTCGGGGCTCAAGATCGCGCGCTGGCTCGCCGAGCGCCCGGAAGTGCTGCGCGTGCTGCACCCCGGGCTGGAGACGGACCCGGGATACGCCATCTGGCGGCGCGATTTCAGCGGCGCGTCGGGCCTCTTCAGCGTCATTCTCAAGCCGGCGCCGCAAGAGGCAGTGTACGCCTTCCTGGACTCCCTCACATTGTTCGGGATGGGCTTTTCATGGGGCGGCTACGAGAGCCTCGTCGTGTGGTTCGACTGCTCGTCCTACCGGACGGCGACGCGCTGGAATCCGGGAGGGCCCGCCCTGCGCTTCCATATCGGGCTCGAGGATCCGGACGATCTCGTCGCCGACCTCGAACAGGCCTTCGCGAAGCTGCGCGCGGCCTCCTCAAGCGCCGACGGCGCGCCGCAGAACGCGACCGATGCGCCGCCATGAGGGGCCGGGCAGAGCGCGCACTGCGCCCTCCGGAGTCCGGACGAAGGCAAACCGGCGCGACGCGAACCAGTTGCGCACGATGAGCGCCCCCAAGACGCCGGCGACCGCCCCCGCGACGACGTCGCTCGGGTAATGGGCCGAGACGGCGACGCGGCTCACCGCGATCACCAGCGCGAACCACCACAGCGGCACGCGCAGCCGCGGGCACAGCGCGCCGATGGCGAAGGCGGCCGCGAAGGCCGTCGTACCGTGCCCCGAGGGCAGGCTCGCAAAGGTGACGTCCCACTTGAACGGCTCAAATTCGAACGGACTGTGCGTCTCGAACAGGTGCGGCCGCGCGCGGCCGATCATGCGCTTGAGGATCGTCACCACCAGGCCGGGCAGGCCGACGGCCACGAAGACATAGCCAAGGCGCGCCACCAGCGCCGCCAGCACGAGCCGATCGAAACGGCGCAGCGCGGGGGACGAGACGGCCGCAATCGCGCCGATCAGCACCGCAAGCGGAATGAGCAACCAGCCCGACTGGCCGAGATCGGTCACCCGGGCGAATCCCGCGATTACCCAGCCCGGCAGATGCCGCTGCTGAACGATCGCCAGCGCGTCCAGGAACACCATGGCCGCGACGGTCGCCGCGCCCCCTGCCGTGATGCCCACGACCAGCGGCCCCGGGCCCATCCCGATCGGCGAGATCTGCGCCGGCCGGATCCGTTGCGCGGACCCGAGCGCCTGGATCCATTCGGCGAGGTTCGCGAGCGTCCTGCGTAGGATCAGTCCCCTGGACCACGATGCGGACTCACCCGTGGGTCCGGCGATCGCCATCACGCCTCCACGTCGTCGGGAATCAAGCTGTCGGGAATCAGTCCGCCGGCAGTTTCGATAGATCTGTAGCGCGGGCAACACTGCAGAAATTCGCGTCGATCGTCAATTTCGCCGGCACCCGCAACCTCGAGAGAGGGATGCCCTGCGGGCCGGGGCCGTGGATGCCGCGGGCGCGCCGCGCCTCCGCCGCCCGTCAGGCGCACGAAGGGGGGCCGGGCGTTGCGATCGGCGCAGCTCGTC
Source organism: Variibacter sp. (assembly GCA_019689555.1). Classification (GTDB taxonomy): domain Bacteria; phylum Pseudomonadota; class Alphaproteobacteria; order Rhizobiales; family Xanthobacteraceae; genus JADGHE01. The sequence goes on from JADGHE010000004.1 coordinate 84,139, forward strand.
CCGGTCCCGAAGGCGATGCATGCACTTGCGCGCCGGGCCGCGCAAAACGCGTCGCCCAGGTAAGCAGACACCGCGATCGCTAGCGGCGCGGCGCCGCAAGCGTCGCAAACGGCCGCAGGCTTTCGAAGGCGCGCGCCGCGCGCAGCACCAGCGCGTCGGCGTGCGCCGGCCCGACGATCTGGAGCCCGATCGGCAGCCCGTCGGCCGTGAACCCGCAGGGCACCGAGGCCGCCGGCTGCTGCGTGATGTTGAAGGGATAGGTGTAGGGCGACCACGTCACCCATTGGTCGCCGAAGCTGCCGTCGGTGGGCGCTTCGAGCCCGGCTTCGAGCGCGGGGATCGCCATTTGCGGCGTCAGCAGCAGGTCGTAGCGCTGGTGGAACCGGTGCATGATGTTGGCGTATTCGGCGCGCCGGTTGGCGGCCGCGAGATAGTCCGTGAGCGTGTAGCGCTTTCCGCGCTCGGCGACGCGCAGGAAGCCCGGGTCCATCTTGGCGCGGTCGGCGGCCGAAAACGCCTCGACCACGGTCGCAGACACCGCCTGCCACAGCGTGAGAATGATCTCGGCCGGGTCGGGAAAGCCCGGGTCCGCCTCCTCCACATGCGCGCCCAGCTCCTCGAAGGCGCGCGCGGCGGCCGCCGTTGTCGCCTCGACCTCCTTATCGAGCTTTTGGACGTAGCCGAGCCGCGGGCTCCAGGCGATGCGGAGGCCCCTCACCCCCTCCTCCAGCCCGATCCTGAAGTCCGGCGGCGTGGTGTTCCAGGCCGCCATGTCGCGTCCGTCCGGCTCCGCGATCACCGTGAGCATCAGCGCCGCATCCGTCACCGTGCGGGTGATCGGTCCCGTATGCGAGAGGGTTCCGAACGGCGAGGCCGGGTAGGCCGGGACGCGGCCGAAGCTCGGCTTGAAGCCGAAAACGCCCGAGAAGGACGCCGGAATGCGGATCGAGCCCGCAGCGTCCGTGCCGATGTGAAGCTGGCCGAGATTGAGCGCCGCGGCCGCCGCCGCCCCGCCCGAGGAGCCGCCCGGCGTGCGGTCGAGCTTCCAGGGATTGCGGGTGACGCCGGTGAGCGGCGAGTGGCAGACGCCGATCCAGCCGAATTCGGGCAGCGTCGTCTTTCCGAGCAGCACCGCCCCGTGCTCGCGCAGCCGCGCAACGGCGGGCGCGTCTTCCGCGACCGGCCGCTCGTCGCTCGTGAGCGAGCCGCGGCGACAGGGCCAGTCCTTCGCCAGCACATTGTCCTTCACGGTTGCGGGCACGCCGTCGACGAGGCCCAGCGGCTCGCCTTTGGCCCAGCGCTGCTCGGAGGCCTTGGCGCTCGCCAGCGCGCGCTCGGGATCCGTGAGGACGAAGGCGTTGATCTCCGGCTCGAAGCGTTCGATGCGCGCGAAGGCGTCGCGCGCCACCTCGACGGGCGAAAGCGCGCGACGGCGGTAGAGACGCACGAGCTCGGCGGCAGTGAGGGCGGAAAGGTCGGTCATGGCGTAACCGGGATGGACGTGGAGGAACGGGCGACCTCGATCCTAGTCGCGTCCACCGGCGGACGTCGAGCGCTCCGCCTCACCGCGCGCGCAGCGGCGCGATGCCCAGTTGCGCCGCGACATCGTCGAGCTGGCGCAGCAGCGCGGCCGTGAGCGGAACGCCGTCGCGCAGCCGCTCGCGCATGCGCCGGCTGCGCTCGCCGCCGGGCACGCGGATGCGCTCCACGCCCGGCAGCCGCTGCGAGTTGCGCAGGTCGCGGATGTGGCGGTCGATCTCCGCCTTGAACACCGGGAGCGGCAGAAAGCGCGCGACGTCGAGCGCAATGACGAACTGGCCGGTGTTCGTCTCGCGGTCGCGGTCGCCGCCGAAGTCCTGCACGTCGCGGCCGAACGCGGCGCGGTTGAGCGGTCCCGCCAAAAGGCCGATGACGAGCGCAAGCCCGCTGCCCTTGTAGCCGCCGATCGGCAGCAGCGTGCCCTCCGCCGCCCGCTCGGGATCGGTGATCGGCTTGCCCTCGGTGCGGTCGATGACCCACCCTTCGGGAATGGGCCGCCCCTCCAGCATGTGCTTGCGGATCGCCCCGAACGAGGAGACCGACGTCGCGATGTCGAGCACGACCGGCGGCTCCTCCCCGGCCGGAATGGCGACGGCGATCGGGTTCGTGCCCAGCATCGGCTCCGCCCCGCCCGAGACCGCCATGTGGTTGGCGCTCGAGGCCGCGCCGTAGATACCGATCATGCCGTGCTCCAGCGCGAGGGCCGCATAGACCCCGCCCGCACCGGCGTGATTGGACCGGCGCGCGCCGACCCAGCCAACGCCGGCTTCGCGGGCGAGCGCGATCGCGGTTTCTGCCGCCAAGGTCATGACGAGATGGCCCATGCCGTTGTCGCCGTCGACGACGGCGGTCGCCGGCCCGCGCTCGGCGATGCGGATGGTGGGGCGCGGATTGATGGTGCCGCGCCGCAGCCAGGGCACGTATTGCGGCAGCCGGGCGATGCCGTGCGTGTCGATCCCGGCGAGGTCCGCATCGATCATCCGCTGCGCGACCACCGCCGCATCGGCCGGCGGCAACCCGCACGCGGCGAGGGCGTCGGCGATGAAGGCGCGCACGGCCTCGACCGGAACGGGGGAGTCCGCAGGGCCCGCCTCTTCGGCGCTTCGTGTCCTGTCTTCGATGATCATCGCAGTCGACTTCTCCTTGAAGGCCTCCTCGCGCCCTTGGCGGCTGGACGGCGGCGGAACGGCGACCCGGACGATGATCGCGGTCGCGAGCAGGGCCGCGCTGATCGAACGATAGAAGAAGCGGGCGGGTCGCCGCGCGCAAGCAGCATCGCGCGTTCGCGCGTTTCCTCCAAGAGCGGACCGAGCAGACGTAGCCGTCCGCCGTGGGCGGCTTCGACCTCCTGCGGAGCGACGAGACCGCTGCCGCCCGGCTTGTTCTCGACCACGCGGCTTGCCTTGCGATCGTTTTTCGCCCGGTGCGACGCGCGTTGCAGCGTGTGGCAGAGGGCCGTGCCTGCGCCGGCCATGTTTCGTCTCACGAATCCGTGAGTTTGCGGTGCGGCCCGCGCCGGAGACGCGCCCCGCGCCGGGACGGCGAAGCGATACTTCCGGTTGATCGCCCCGCGGCGCTCGCTCACAATGCCGGCGCATCGACCAGTGGCGCAACGACCGCGAAAGACCGGTCGCGCCTGTGAACGGGAGGAAACAAAATCATGCGCATGGCGCCCAAATGCGCGGCGTTGCTCGCCGCGACTGCGCTGCTTGCGGGCGGGATCGCTGGACCTGCGGCGGCGCAGGCACCCAAGGTGAGGTTCGGCGTGATCGCCGGGCCGCCGCCGATCTTCGCCGCCATCATCGGCTACGTCGCGGCCGAGCAGGGCTTCTTCAAGAAGCACGGTGTCGATGTCGAGCTGAAATATCCGGAGTCGGGAACGGCCGCCGCGCGCGCGCTGATTGCCGGCGACATCGACGTGGCGCAGGCCCCCTCGGCGCTGACCATCAACCAGATCTCCAACGCGGACGCGGACGTGGTCGCCATCTGGGGCATGCCGCATTCGAGCCATGTCCTGGTGACGACGGACCACAATGCCGAGTGCAAGGACACCAAGGGCCAGCCGGTCGGCATCGACGTCATCGGCGGGGCGCGGGCCAATTCGTTGCGCCTCATCCTCGCATCGTGCGGCCTGAAGCTCGAGGACGTGCAGCAGATCGCCCTGCCTTCCACCGCCACCATGCAGGCGATGATCGCCGACCGGATGAAGTTCGGCATCCTGCACTTCGACGAGATCCCGGTGATCGCGCAGCAGGGAAAGCCGGTGAAGATCGTCAAGCGCCTCGTCGACGTGAACCCCGACAGCCACTTCCTCGTGCTCACCGTGCGCAAGAGCGACCTCGCCAAGAACCGCGAGCCCTATGTGCGCTTCATGGCCGGATTCATCGAGACCGCCCGCTTCATCAACGATCCGAAGAACGCCGACCGCGTGGCCGAGATCGCAACCGTGACGACGCGCACCAAGGAGCAGGCGAAGAACGCCCTCGAGTTCCTGAACCCGCTCGGCTACTGGCCGGCGAACGACGACGGGCTCGATCGCGACAAGCTCGAGGCGGTGACGGCGACCATGGTCAAGGTCGGCAACATCCGGCCGGGCAAGATGCCGGTGAGCTACGACCGGCTGGTCGACCGCAGCATCTGGCGCGACGCGGCCGCCATGCTCGACAAGAAGTAGGCGCCCGCCGCCGGGCCGCCATCCGGAAAGGCGTCACGGCCGGCCGGCCCCGCTGCGCGGGGCCCGCGCAAAGTCCCCGCGGGTCTGCGCCCTTGCAGCCCGCGAACGGTTGCGGCAGAAACAGGGCTCGCGGCGGGCGGGACGCGAGTCCAAACGAGCATCCGCAGGATCGACGCGGTCGGTTCGAGAAGAAAACGGGCATCCGCGAGATCGACGCGGCTGGTGAGAAGAAAAGGCCCCGTAGCTCAGCTGGATAGAGCATCAGACTTCGAATCTGAGGGTCGGGAGTTCGAATCTCTCCGGGGTCACCAATCCCGAACCGCGCGGCCAACCTGAACGGACCCGGCGGTCGCACGCACTTCGGCCAATCCCGTCTGTCCGGCGGCGCCGGCCAAGCCACGGGCGCGGCCCTTGTCCGCGTCCGGACCGGCGACCACAATGGCCGCATCGGACTCGCCCTGGAAAGCGCGCGATTTCGCCGGGTCGAGCCGAGTGGCCAGGGGCCTTGCCTTGAAGGAAAAGGAGCTCCGCATCGCGCTCGTGTGCTTCGGCGGCGTCTCCCTCGCCGTGTACATGCACGGCATCACCAAGGAGATCCTCAAGCTCGTGCGGGCCTCAAGCGCGCTTCACGCGATTGCCGACCGCGCGGCCCGCGCGACGGCCGTCTTCAAAGCCCCCGAGGACGCCGCGGACGGCGAGTACGACACGGAAGCCTGCTATTTCGCGCTGCTGCGCGACATCGGGCGCCATGTCGAGCTGCGCGTGATCGTGGACATCGTGGCCGGCGCATCGGCTGGCGGCATCAACGGCGCGATGCTCGCCCGCGCGCTCGCCGGCGATCTGCCGATGGGCGCGCTGCGCGACCTGTGGCTCGACAATGCCGACGTGACGGTGCTGCTTGCCCCGGAGGCGCGCGCCGGCCGCTGGAGCAAGTTGGTCCTGCGGCCGTTCATCTGGGCGCTCGGAGCGACCGGCTATCTCGGCGCCATCAAGGACCCGGAGGTGCGCGCGAAGCTCTCGCTGTTCGTGCGCTCGCGCTGGTTCAAGCCGCCGCTCAGCGGCCCGCGGATGACGGAATTGATGTACGAGGCCGTCACCGCGATGGGCGCGGGGCGCGGGCCGCAGGCGTCGCTGCTCCCCTCCGGCCAGAGGCTCGACCTCTTCGTCACTCTCACCGACCATTACGGCTACCAGCAGGTCGTGCAGATCCACGATCCGCCTCTCATTCACGAGCGCGAGCACCGGCACGTGCTGCGCTTCACCCATCGGCGCAACGCCACGGCCGACAGCGCGAGCGACTTCGCATTGGAAAACGCGCCGGCGCTCGCCTTCGCGGCGCGCGCGACCTCGTCGTTTCCCGGCATGTTTCCGCCGGCGCGCATCGCGGAGATCGACGCGCTGCTGGCCAAGCGCGGCGCCGCATGGCCGCGGCGCGAGGAATTTCTCGCGCGCAACTTCGAACGCTACCGCCAGTGGAACATCGACCCCACCGCCGCCTGCTTCGTCGACGGCCGCGTTCTCAACAACCGCCCGTTCCGGGAGGCGATCGCGGCGATCCGCGGCCGCCCCGCCTATCGGGAGGTCGACCGGCGACTCGTCTATATCGACCCCGACCCCGGTCT
>JADGHE010000028.1 GCA_019689555.1 Variibacter sp.
CGGAGTTGTGTATAAGAGACCGGGCCACGATTCGGCCGCGGGGCGGCCGTCCGCGCGCGCGGGAGCGGAGGCTTGCGCCGCCCTTCGCTTCCGCGACGGCGCGAGGCGACGGGGCGAACCATGCGCCCCGGCGTCGCGATGGTTTCCAGGCGGCGCATACGGGACTGCGGCGGGAATGGATTCTGTGCACGCACGGAAAACGCGGAAGCTTTCAGGAATCGTGGCGGCCTGCGGATTGGCGCTGGGCGTGGCCGGGTGTTCGGCCGACCTTGCGCTGTTCAAGGCCGATTCGACGTGGTGGTCGTCAGGCCAGTCGGCGGCGAGCGAGCCGCTCTCGCGCGCCGCGCCGGCGGACGCGCTGATCGGGCCTGACGGAAGCTGCCCCCAGCCCGCGGGCGAGGTCCGCCGCGGCGTCGGGCTCGGCATGACGGAGTGCGAGGTGATCCACGCGCTGGGGCCGACCTCGCTCATCGACATCGGCTCCAACGAGCGCGGCGAGCGCGCTGTCGTCCTGACCTATCCGGAGGGCGCCCACGCCGGCATCTACCGCTTCACGGCGGGCGTGCTCGTCTCGGTGGAGCGGCTGCCCGAGGCGCCGAAGGCGCAGCGGCCGCAGCGCCGTCAACGCCCGCGCCAGCAGGGCTGAGCGCGGCCCGCCGGGCCGGTCCACGCCGCGGCTCAGCCCTGCGCGACCTCGCTCTCGTAGGCGCTGCTCGCCTCGAGCCACTCGGCTTCGGCCCGGGCGAGCGCGGCCTCGGCCGCGGCGCGCGCCTTGCTGAGCGCGGCGGCCTTGGCCGGATCGCGGGCGAACAGCCCTTCCGTGGCCAAGGCCGCATCGATCCGGGCGATTTCGGCGGTCAGCCGCTCGATCTCGGCCTCCGCGGCCTGCACGCGCCGGCGCAAAGGGGCGAGTTCGGCCCGCTTCTCGGCCGCGGCGCGGCGCGCGTGGCTGCGGGACGGCGGCCGCTGCGCGGCCTCCCTTTCGCGCCCCGCCTCCTTGCGCTCCGCGCCGCCGCGGAGGATCAGCTCGCGGTAGTCGTCGAGGTCGCCTTCGAAGGGAACGACGGCGCCGCCCTCGACCAGCCACAGGCGGTCGGCGCAGGCGTCGAGCAGGTAACGGTCGTGCGACACGAGGACGACGGCGCCGGTGTAGGCGTTGATCGCCTCGATGAGCGCCGCGCGGCTGTCGATGTCGAGGTGGTTCGTGGGTTCGTCGAGCACCAGGAGGTGCGGTCCCGCGAATGCCGCGAGCCCGATCATCAGCCGCGCCTTCTCGCCGCCCGAGAGCTGGCCGGCGGGGGTGTCGGCCATGGCGCCCGGAAAGCCCATCGCCCCGGCGCGGGCCCGGACCTGCGATTCCGGCGCGTCGGGCAGCAGGCGGCGAATGTGATCGTAGGCGCTCGCCTCGGCATCGAGTTCGTCGAGCTGGTGCTGGGCGAAATAGCCGATCGTGAGCCTCTCGGCCCGCACGATCCTTCCCTGCGAGGGCTGAAGCCGCCCGGCGATGAGCTTGCCGAGCGTCGACTTGCCGTTGCCATTGGCGCCGAGCAGGGCGATCCGGTCGTCGGGGTCGATGCGCAGGGTGAGGCGGCGCAGCACCGGCCGGCCCGGCTCGTAGCCGACGGCGACGTCGTCGAGCGCGAGAATCGGCGGCGACAGCGGTTTCTCGGGACTGGGGATCGCGATCGGCCGCACCTCGTCGGCGACCACGGCGGCGACGGGCTCGAGCTTCGCCAGGCGCTTGAGCCGGGACTGCGCCTGCCGCGCCTTCGTCGCCTTGGCGCGGAAGCGGTCGACGAAGGCCTGCAGGCGGGCGCGCTCGCGCTCCTGCGCTCGCGCGAGCTTGGCGTCGAGCGCCTGCCGCTCGCGGCGCTGGCGCTCGAAGCTCGAATAGCCGCCGCGGTAGAGCGTGAGCTTGCCGCGCTCGAGGTGAAGGATCCAATCGGCCGCATTGTCGAGCAGATCGCGGTCGTGGCTGATGATGATCACCGAGCGCGGATAGCGGGCGAGGTGGGATTCGAGCCAGAGCGCGCCTTCGAGGTCGAGGTAGTTGGTCGGCTCGTCGAGCAGCAGCAGGTCCGGCTGCGAGAACAGCGCCGCGGCAAGGGCGACGCGCATGCGCCAGCCGCCCGAGAACTCGCGGCAGGGGCGCTGCTGATCGGCGCTCGAAAATCCAAGCCCGGCGAGAATGGCGGCGGCCCGCGCCGGCGCCGCGTGTGCACCGATATCGGCGAGCCGCGTCTGGATTTCGGCGATGCGGATCGGATCGCGCTCGCGCTCGGCGGCGGCGAGCAGCGCGCTGCGCTCGGCGTCGGCGGCGAGCACCGTGTCGATCAGGCTTTCCGGACCGTCCGGTGCCTCCTGCGCGAGGCGTTCGATGCGCGCGCGCTTCGGCAGCTCGATCGCGCCCGTCTCGGGGGCGATCTCGCCGGCGATGAGGCGGAAAAGCGTGGTCTTGCCCACGCCGTTGCGGCCGACGAGGCCGACCCGCGCATGCGACGGAATCTGCACGGACGCGCGGTCCAGCAGCGTGCGGCCGCCGATGCTCAGGCTCACATTGTCGATGATCAGCATGGGCCCGCTTTTGCGGGCAGCCGCGCCGCGATGCAAGCCGGGCCGCCCCGCGTGGGGCCACGAGCGCGGCGGAGGCGACCGACGGCTTGCCGTCGTTGTGTGTCGCGGATGCTGTCGGGCGGTGGATGTCGGCCGTCGTCCGGCTTGCATCGGCGGGGCAAAAATGGCGCGGCCGATGTATTCGCCAACATTTCGCGGGCGCAACAGGGCGCGATTATTGAAGTCGTCGCCGGAACGGACCGATGCGCAGGCCGCGGCCTGCAAGAAAAACGGCGGCGCTGCACAGCTTTCGTCTCGTGTTCAACACGGCGCGCGCGCGGCTTGATTCCGGCGCACGGCCGCCGCTATAAGCCGCCCGATCTTCCGATAGGTTTATTCAAGGAGCGACCTCATGGCGGTCGAACGGACCTTCTCGATCATCAAGCCGGACGCGACCGCGCGGAACCTCACCGGCGCCATCAACGCCATCATCGAAAAGGCGGGCCTGCGCATCGTCGCGCAGCGGCGCATCCGGATGACGCGCGAGCAGGCCGAGACATTCTACGCCGTCCATCGCGACCGCCCGTTCTTCCGCGAGCTCGTGGAGTTCATGACCTCCGGCCCGGTCGTCGTGCAGGTGTTGGAAGGGGAGAACGCCATCGCCCGCTATCGCGAGATCATGGGGGCGACCGATCCGGCCAAGGCGGCCGAGGGCACGATCCGGAAACTCTATGGCCGCTCGGTGGGCGAGAATTCGGTCCACGGCTCGGACAGCCCGGAAACGGCCGTGCAGGAAATCGCGCAGTTCTTCGCGGGAAACGATATCGTCGGCTGAGCGTTGCGGCCAAATGGCCGCCCCCCCTTGGCTGCATGCGGCCAGCCGCTTAAAAAGGGGCCGCCGCTTGCCAGATCGGCCAGGCGCCGAGCGGACGCACGGGAGGTAGGCGCAGGAGGAGGAGACGTTGGACCTGAGCTTCAATCTGGCAGAGCTGGCAGAACCGCAATTCTGGATCGCTGCCGGGAAGATCATCTGGATCAATATCCTGCTCTCGGGCGACAACGCGGTCGTCATCGCGCTGGCCTGCCGCACGCTCGAACCCCGTCAGCGCAAGTGGGGCATCGTTCTCGGCGCCGGCGCGGCGGTTTTGCTGCGCATTCTGTTCACCCTCATCATCGCCCAGGTGATGTTCCTGCCCTTCCTGAAGCTGGTGGGCGGCCTCGCGCTCCTGTGGATCGCCGTGAAGCTCATCGTCCCGGAGGACGAGCACAGCGAAGACCATATCGAAGCGGCCGACAGCCTCTGGCGGGCGGTGCGCATCGTCGCCATCGCCGACATCGTGATGAGCCTCGACAATGTCGTGGCCATCGCGGCGGCCGCGCACGGCGACATGGTTCTCATCATGTTCGGCCTCGCGGTGAGCATCCCGATGATCGTCGCGGGCGCCGCGGTCCTCACCGCGCTCCTGACGCGTTTCCCCATCCTGGTCTGGGCCGGGGCCGCGCTGCTCGGGTGGATCGCCGGCGAGATCATGATCGAGGATGCCGCGGTGATCAGCTGGCTCGGCGAGGCCGTGGCGCACCGGTTCGTCTACTGGGCGGCGGTCGCGGGCGCGGTCTTCGTTGTCGGCGTGGGCCTGCTTCTCACGCGTGGGCGCCGGCCCGCCGAAGAAGAGGTCTAGCGGCTCCCGCCGGTGCGGGGCACAATGAGCGCCCCGCCCTCTGGGGAGCGACATGAACAAGCCGCTCGGCCTCACGATCCGCGCTTCGGCCTGCCCGCACGACTGCCCGTCGACCTGCGCGCTCGAAGTCGAGGTGCTCGACGCCCGAAGCATCGGGCGCGTGCGCGGCGCGGCAGACAATTCCTACACGGCCGGCGTCATCTGCGCGAAGGTCGCGCGCTATGCGGAGCGGGTGCATCACCCGCACCGCCTCATGCGGCCCCTGCGGCGCAAGGGCGCGAAGGGCTCGACAGACTTCGAGCCGCTCTCATGGGAGGATGCGCTCGACATCGTGGCCGAGCGCTTCCTGCGCGAGGAGCGGCGCCTCGGCCCCGAGGCGGTGTGGCCGTATTACTACGCAGGAACGATGGGCCTCGTCATGCGCGACGGCATCAATCGCCTGCGCCACGCCAAGCACTACTCCGGCTTCTTCTCTACGATCTGCGTCAACCCGGCGTGGGCGGGCTACATTGCCGGCACGGGCCGCCTCGCCGGGCCCGACCCGCGAGAGATGGCGAAGACCGATCTCCTGGTGATCTGGGGCACCAACGCCGTCAACACCCAGGTCAACGTGATGGCCCACGCCACACGCGCGCGCCGGGAACGCGGCGCCAAGATCGTCGTCGTCGACGTCTACAGGAACGCCACCATGGAGCAGGCGGACCTGCCGGTGCTGATCCGCCCCGGCACCGACGGCGCGCTCGCCTGCGCGGTCATGCACTGCCTCTTTCGCGACGGCAAGGCGGACTGGGACTATCTGCGCCGCTACACCGACTGTCCCGACGCGCTCGCCGCACATGTGCGCACGCGCGACCCCGCCTGGGCGGCGGCCATCACCGGCTGCGACGTCGCGACGATCGAGGAATTCGCGCGGCTCGTCGGCGAGCGCAAGCGCGCCTTTTTCCGTCTCGGCTACGGCTTCTCGCGCTCGCGCAACGGCGCCGTCAACATGCATGCGGCAAGCTGCATTCCGGCCGTCACGGGCGCGTGGCTCGTCGAAGGCGGCGGCGCCTTTCACAACAACGGCGCGATCTTCCACTGGGACAAGACGCTGATCGAGGGGCTCGACGTGCGCGATCCTTCGATCCGCATGCTCGACCAGTCGCGCATCGGCGCCATTCTCACGGGCGACCGCGAGGCGCTCGCCGGCGGCCCGCCGGTCGCGGCGATGCTGATCCAGAACACCAATCCGGTGTCGGTCGCGCCCGACCAGGAGGCCGTGAAGCGCGGCTTTGCGCGCGAGGACTTGTTCGTCTGCGTGCACGAGCAGTTCATGACTGACACCGCGCGCATGGCCGACATCGTGCTGCCCGCCACGACCTTCCTCGAGCACGACGACGTCTATCAGGCCGGCGGCGCGCAATACATCGTGCTCGGGCCGAAGCTGATCGAGCCGCCCGGCGAGTGCCGCTCGAACCACGAGGTCGTTTGCGCGCTCGCGCGCCGGCTGGGCGCGGAGCATCGCGGCTTCCGCATGAGCGCGCGCGAAATCATCGACGAAACGCTGCGGGCTTCGGGTTGGGGCGGGCTCGAGGACCTCGAGGCGAAGCGCTGGATCGACTGCCAGCCGGACTTCGAGACCGCGCACTACATCAACGGCTTCGGCTGGGCGGACGGCAAGTTCAAGTTCAGCCCGGACTGGTCGAAGGTTCCGTTCCCGCGCCCGACCACCTATGTGCCGCCGGCCGACATGCCGCGGCTCCCGGACCATTGGGAGGTGATCGAGGAGGCGGACGCGGAGCACCCGTTCCGGCTCGCGACCTCGCCGGCGCGCAACTTCCTCAATTCGACCTTCACTGAGACGCCGACCTCGCTCGCGCGCGAGCGGCGGCCCGAGGTGATGATCCATCCCGACGACGCGGCATCGCTCGGCATCGCCGACGGCGCCAAGGTCGTGCTCGGCAACCGGCGCGGCGCCGTGCGTCTTTATGCGCGGCTGTTCGAGGGCGTGCGGCGCGGCGTCCTGATCGCGGAATCGATCTGGCCCAACGCCGCTTTCGAGGACGGGCGCGGCATCAACACGCTGACGGGGGCCGATGCGGTTGCGCCGTTCGGCGGCGCCGCCTTCCACGACACCAAGGTCTGGATCCGCCCGGCGTGAGCGCGGCGCCTCAGGCGGCGGCCTTGCCGCCGGCAAGGTCTTCGAACTCGGGATAGAAGCGGCCGGTCATGCGCGCGACGTAGCAGCGCAGATTCTCGTGGCGTTCGGCGGCGGCCCGTAGGGGCGTCTCGAACTGCGGGCAGAGCGCGCCGGCCGCGAAGGCGAACACCGTCGCATCGACGCCGGTCGGCTCGGCGCCCATGAAGAACGGCTTGTCGCCGAGATGGGTGGCGATCGCGTCGATGGATCGCGCGCCCAGCGCGGCGATCTCCGCCGCATTGTGGCGCCCCATGCCGTGGGCATGGAGCATGCCGCGCACCCGGCGGCGGATCAGCGTGAGGACGAGCGGCCGCAGCGGCGCGGGCACGCGATCGAAGAAGCGGATCGGGCCGCGGGCGAAATTCGCGTCGTCGATCCAGCGCGCATGGACGAGCGTCCAGTAAAGGTGGTCCTCCAACATCTTTTCGAAAGCCCAGGCGGTTGCGCGCTGCTCCGCGCCGAGGCCGGGATCGAATTCGACGCCGTACTTCTTCTCGATGTGCCAGCGGATGAAGGTCGAGTCGGCGATCTTCTCGCCGTCGTCGTCGATGTAGGGCAGTTTGCCCTTGGGGGCCCCGCGCAATCCGTTGGTATCGGTGCGATAGGGGAGCCCGGCGAGCTTCAGCAGAACCTCCGCTTTCGTGACGAAGGGGCTCGGGTCCGGCAGCCCGAAGGCGGGACCGAAAGTGTAGAGCGTGATCATCGCCGTCTCCCTTGTGCCGAGGCGGCGCCGACGATCTCAAATCTCGGGCGCGAGGAGAAGGCCGCCGGCCGCGCGCGCATCGACGATGTGGCAGCGTCCGTCCACCACGCGCAGCCGGCCTTCCGCGAGCAGCCGCAGCGCCATCGGATAGATGCGGTGCTCGGCGGCGAGCACGCGCGCGGCGAGCGTCTCGGCCGTATCGTCCTCGTTCACCGGCACCGCGGCCTGGGCGATCACCGGGCCGGAATCCATTTCCGGCACGACGAAGTGCACCGTCGCTCCGTGAATCTTCACGCCCGCCGCGAGCGCCCGCGCATGCGTGTCGAGGCCCTTGAAGGCCGGCAGCAGGGCCGGGTGGATGTTGATGAGCCGGTTCTCCCACCGGCCGACGAACCAGGGGGTGAGAAGGCGCATGAAGCCGGCGAGGCAGACGAACTCGATCGCATGCGCCTTGAGCGCGGCGTCGAGCGCGCGCTCGAAGCTCTCGCGATCGCGGCCGAAGCCCGAGTGGTCGATGACGAGGGTGGGAATGCCCGCCGCCTTCGCGCGCTCGAGACCCTTCGCCTCCGGCCGGTTCGAGATCACGAGCGCGATCTCCGCCGGGTAGTCCGGCGCCTTGGCGGCCTCGATCAGCGCCGCCATGTTGGAGCCGCGCCCGGAAATGAGAATGGCGACACGCCTGCGGCTCATCGCAAAGCCCGTCAGTCCGCGAGCGCGAGGCGGCCGTCATAGACGACGCGCGGCGCGCCGGCGGGGCAGGGCACGATCTCGCCGAGCCGCACCACGCGCTCGCCTTCGCGCGCGAGAACGGCCGCGACCGCGTCGACCTTGGCGGGCTCCACCACCGCCACCATGCCGATGCCGCAGTTGAAGGTCCGCAGCATCTCGCCCTCGGCGATGCCGCCGGCCGCGGCGAGCCAGCGGAAAACCGGAAGCACCGGCACCTCCGTCAGCGCGAGGCGCGCGCCGAGCCCCGCGGGCAGAACGCGCGGAATGTTGTCGGGAAACCCGCCGCCGGTGATGTGGGCGAGCGCCTTCACCGCGCCGGTCTCGCGGATCGCCGCAAGGCACGAGCGGACATAGATGCGCGTGGGCGCAAGCACGGCCTCGCCGAGCGTCAGGGAGGGGTCGAAGGGCGCAGGCTCGTCCCAGCGCGCGCCCGAGCGCTCGGCGACCTTGCGCAGCAGGGAAAATCCGTTGGAGTGGACGCCGCTCGACGCGATCCCGAGCAGCGCGTCGCCCGCCACGACGTCGCCCCGCGGGAGCAGGCGCCCCCGTTCGGCCGCGCCGACCGCAAAGCCGGCGAGGTCGTAATCCCCGGGCTGGTAGAGGCCGGGCATTTCCGCGGTTTCCCCGCCGATGAGGGCGCAGCCGGCTTCTCGGCAGCCCGCGGCGATGCCCGCGACGACCTCGGCCGCGATTTCGGGCCGCAGGACCCCGCAGGCGAAGTAGTCGAGGAAGAACAGCGGCTCCGCGCCCTGGACCACGAGATCGTTGACCGACATGGCGACGAGGTCGATGCCGATCGTCCCGTGCCGGCCGGTCTCGATCGCGATCTTGACCTTGGTGCCGACGCCGTCCGTCGCCGCGATCAGCACCGGGTCGTCGAAACCGGCGCGCTTGAGGTCGAAGACGCCGCCGAAGCCGCCGATCTCGGCCTCCGCGCCCGCGCGGGCGGTCGACCGCACCAGCGGTTTGATCATGTCCACAAGGCGGTTTCCGGCGTCGATGTCGACGCCGGCCTCGGCATAGGTCAGGCCTTTGGTGCGTTGTTCGGTCATGGTCGCTCGCCGCTTGCGCGGGGTGGTAAGGCGGATTCGGGGCGGGCGCAATCCGGCTGCGCATTTCCGCCCGGCCGCAGGCGCGCTTGGCAAGCCGCCTGCGGGGGGGTATGGCGTGACTCGCACCCGTTGTGAAACCTGTTCAAAAGCGTGAGCCTTCCCAACCTCATCACCTTAGCGCGAATTCTCTCGGTTCCGATCCTCGTCTGGGCGATCGCCGCGAACGAGATGGCATTCGCCTTCGTGCTGTTCGTGGCGGCGGGCATCAGCGACGCGGTCGACGGCTTTCTCGCCAAACGATTCGGCATGAAGAGCGAGCTCGGCGCCTATCTCGATCCGCTCGCCGACAAGGTGCTGATCGTCTCGATCTATGTGGCGCTGGGCATCAGCGGGGCGGTGCCCCGGTGGCTCGTCATCCTCGTCGTGTCCCGCGACCTCATGATCGTGGGCGCCGTCATGCTGTCGTGGCTGGTGGGCAAGCCGGTCACGGTGAGGCCGCTCGTAATTTCCAAGCTCAATACGGTTGCCCAGATCGTCTTCGCGGGACTGGTGCTGGCCTCGCTCGGCCTGCATTTCGAGCCCGGCCCGCTGCTTCCGGCGGTGATGGCGGTGGTCGCCGCCTTGACGCTGCTGTCGGTCGCGGCCTATGTCCGCGAATGGGTCCGGCACATGGGCGCGAACGGAGCGCCGCGCTGAGCCGAGGACGGTCGGTTCTCCTTGGACGCCGGGGTCGGAGGCGGCTGTGGCATCCCCTATCGGCTTCCAGCGCCAGGTGACGTTCTGGCTCGCCGCGACGGCCTTGTTTCTGGCGCTGGTCTGGCTCCTGCACGAAATCCTGCTGCCCTTCGTCGCCGGAATGGCGCTGGCCTATCTCTTCAATCCGCTGGCGAACCGCCTCGCGCGGATCGGGATCGGCCGCCTGGTGGCATCCCTGGTCATCATCGGGCTGTTCGTCCTGAGCTTCGTCGTGCTGGTCCTGCTCATCGTCCCCATCCTCGGCGGGCAGCTTTCGGCCTTCATCGAGAATTTGCCGGGCTATGTGCAGCGCCTGCAGGCGGTGCTCGCCGATCCCAGCCGTCCGCTGCTGCGGCGGGTGCTGGGGGAGAACCTCACCGGACCCGACGTCTCCTTGGGCGAACTCGTGTCGCAGGGCGCGGGCTGGCTCACCGCATTTCTGAAATCGCTGTGGTCGGGCGGGAAGGCGCTGGTCTCGATCTTCTCGCTGATGGTGGTGACGCCGGTGGTCGCGTTCTATGTGCTCTACGACTGGGAAAGGATGATCGCGACGGTCGACCGCTGGGTGCCGCTGCCGTACCGGGAAACGGTGCACGAGCTCGCGCGCGAAATCGACGTCGCGATTGCCGGATTCGTGCGCGGCCAGATCGGCGTCTGCCTCGTCCTAGGCTCGCTCTATGCGCTCGGGCTCACGCTCGTCGGGCTCAATTTCGGGCTGCTCATCGGCCTCGTGTCGGGCATCATCACCTTCATCCCCTATGTCGGGTCGTTGACCGGCCTCGTTCTCTCCACGAGCGTGGCGGTCGCGCAGTTCTGGCCGAACTGGACGGTGATCCTGACGGTCGTCGGCATCTTCTTCGCCGGGCAGTTTCTCGAGGGCTACATCCTCACCCCCAGGCTCGTCGGCCGCAGCGTGGGCCTGCACCCGGTGTGGCTGATGTTCTCGCTGTTCGCCTTCGGCTATCTGCTGGGCTTCGTCGGCTTGCTGCTTGCGGTCCCGCTCGCCGCGGCCATCGGCGTGATTTCGCGCTTCGCGCTGCGGCGCTATATGAGCAGCGCCCTCTACACCGGTGAAACGGAAGCGGAAGCCGCGCCGCCGTCGCGCGCGGGCCGGCCTTCGCAAAGGTAGGCGACCGCCGTGGCCCAGCCTGTTCGTGCCCGTCAGCTTGCGTTCGACCTGTTCCACGGCGAGAGCCTTTCGCGCGAGGATTTTCTCGTCGGCCCGACGAACGCCGAGGCGCTGGCCCTGATCGAACGCTGGCCGGACTGGCCGACGCCGATCGTCGCGCTGGTCGGCCCGGCGGGAGCGGGAAAGAGCCATCTTGCGGCGATCTGGGCGGCGGAAGCGGGCGCGCGCTTCCTCTCCGCGCGGGCGCTGCGGGAGGCCGACCTTCCGGCCGCGCTCGCGACCGGGGCGCTGGTGGTCGAGGATCTGGCCCCCGGCGCGTTCGACGAGCGCGCCTTGTTCCATCTCCTCAACCTCGCCCGCGAGCAGGAAGCCTTCGTGCTGCTGACGAGCGGCGCGCCCGCGCTCACGGCGAAGCTGCCGGACCTCGCCTCGCGCCTGCGGGCCGTGCCCGTCGTCCGGCTCGCTCCGCCCGACGAGGCCCTGCTGCGCGCCGTGCTGGTGAAGCTGTTCGCCGACCGGCAATTGCGGGTGGACGAGGGTTTGATCACATTTCTCATCGGCCGCATCGAACGCTCGGTGCCGGCCGCGAAGGCGGCTGTCGCCCGGCTCGACGGCGAGGCGCTGCGCCTGCGCCGGCCCGTCAACCGCGCGCTCGCCGCCGAGCTGTTCCAGGCCCCGGGCTGAGCCTGGAACGCGCGCGCCGCTTGTGTCACCTTGCGGTCATGATGGGCCGCCACCTTGGCGGCCTTGCGAGGAAAGGATGAGTACGGCCGACACGGCAGCCTTGGCTGGTGCAGCGGAGCGTGGACTCCCGGTCCCGCCGGTGGGCGGCGACCTCTCGCGCTCGCCGGAACGCTTCGTCAACCGCGAGCTGTCCTGGCTGCATTTCAACCGCCGCGTGCTCGAGGCCTCGCTCGACCCCGCCCATCCGCTGCTGGAGCGGGTGCGCTTCCTCTCGATCTCGGCGAACAATCTCGACGAGTTCTTCATGGTGCGGGTGGCGGGCCTCAAGGCGCAGGCGCGCGCGGGCATTCTGACCCGCAGCCCGGACGGTCTCACCCCGAGCGAGCAGCTTGCGCGGATCAGCGAGGCGGTCGCCGCGCTCGCGAGCGACCAGCAGGCGCGCTGGCGCGAGCTGCGCGCCGAGCTTGCGCAGAACGGCATCGTCCTGGTCGACGGCCAGGACGTCACCAAGCACGAGAAGGCGTGGCTCGAGGACCATTTTCTCCATCACATCTTTCCGGTGCTGACGCCGCTCGCGATCGACCCGGCCCATCCGTTCCCCTTCATCCCCAATCTCGGCTTCTCGCTCGCGCTGCAGCTCGTCCGCACGACCGACGGCCGGTCGATGAACGCGCTGATCCGCGTGCCGAACCGCATCGATCGCTTCATCCGCCTGCCCGATCCGGTCGACGGCGGCGGCCTGCGGCTCATCACGCTGGAGCAGGCGATGGGCCTGTTCATCGGCCGGCTCTTCCCCGGCTACATCGTGCGCGGACAAGGGAGCTTCCGCGTCATCCGCGACTCGGAGGTGGAAATCGAGGAAGAGGCGGAGGACCTCGTCCGCGTCTTCGAGACGGCGCTCAAGCGCCGCCGCCGCGGGTCGGTGATCCGGCTGGAGATCGAGGCGGCCATGCCGGCGGCGCTGCGCCGCTTCGTGCAGAGCGAGCTCGGCGCGGCCGACGACGAGGTGTTCCTGGTCGACGGCGTGCTCGCCCTCAACGAGCTCTCGCAGCTCACGGCCGTCGAGCGCCCCGACCTCGAATTCGTGCCCTACAATCCGCGCTTCCCGGAGCGGATCCGCGAGCATGGGGGCGACTGCTTCGCCGCCATCCGGCAGAAGGATCTCATCGTGCATCACCCCTACGAATCGTTCGACGTGGTGGTGCAGTTCCTGAACCAGGCGGCGCGCGATCCGAACGTCGTCGCCATCAAGCAGACGCTCTATCGCACCTCGAACGACAGCCCGATCGTCAAGGCGCTGGCGGAGGCGGCGGAGACGGGGAAGTCCGTGACCGCGCTCGTCGAGCTCAAGGCGCGTTTCGACGAGGAGGCGAACATCCGCTGGGCGCGCGATCTCGAACGCGCGGGCGCGCAGGTGGTGTTCGGCTTCATCGAGCTGAAAACGCACGCCAAGCTGTCGCTCGTGGTGCGCCGCGAGGGCGGATCGCTGATGTCCTACGTCCACGTCGGCACCGGCAACTACCATCCCGTGACCGCGCGCCTTTACACGGATCTGTCGTTCTTCACGGCCGATCCGGTGATCGGGCGGGACGTCGCGCGCATCTTCAATTTCATCACCGGCTACGCCGAGCCGGCGGAGCTCGAGAGAATGGCGGTGTCGCCGCTCAGCCTGCGGCGGCGCATCCTCGAGCACATCGCCGAGGAGATCGAGCACGCCAAGGCCGGGCGGCCGGCCGCCATCTGGATGAAGATGAACGCCCTCGTGGACCCCGAGATCATCGACGCGCTCTATGCGGCCTCGCAGGCCGGCGTCGAGATCGACCTCGTGGTCCGCGGCATCTGCTGCCTGCGGCCGGGGGTGCCCGGCCTGTCGGACAACATCCACGTCAAGTCGATCGTCGGCCGGTTCCTCGAACACGGCCGCATCTACTGCTTCGGCATGGGCCACGGCCTGCCGCACCAGAAGGCCGCGGTCTACATCTCCTCGGCCGACATGATGCCGCGCAATCTCGACCGCCGGGTCGAGGTGCTGTGCCCGATCTCCAACCCCACCGTGCATCAGCAGGTGCTCGACCAGATCATGGTGGCGAACCTTTTGGACAACCAGCAGAGCTGGGCGGTCTTGCCCGACGGCAGCTCCGTGCGCATAAAGGTTCGCGAGGGCGAAGAGCCCTTCAATGCGCACAAATACTTCATGACCAATCCAAGCCTGTCGGGCCGTGGAAAATCGCTCAAAGACTCCTCTCCCCGCAGCCTCCTCCGGCGGCAGCAGCGCGTCTAAGGCGGCGCATGCGGGGCGCGGGCGCGGCGAGGCGCCGGGGCGGCTCGATCACGGCCCCCCCGTCGCCGTCATCGACATCGGCTCCAACTCGGTCCGTCTCGTCGTCTACGAGGGGCTAACGCGCAGCCCGACCCCCATCTTCAACGAAAAGACGCTGTGCGGCCTCGGCCGCGAAGTGCAGTCGACGGGTCTGCTCGCGCCCGATGCCGTGCTCAAGGCGTTGAGCGCGCTCAAGCGCTTCCGCGCCTTGTGCGACGTGCTGCGGGTCGAGCGGCAGTGGGTCGTCGCCACGGCGGCCTGCCGCGAAGCCGAGAACGGTCCCGACTTCATCGCTGAGGCCGAGCGCGTCTGCGGCGCCAAGATCGAGGTCTTGTCGGGCCGGCGGGAGGCCGAGCTTTCGGCGCTCGGCGTCGTCTCCGGCATACACCGGCCGGACGGGATCGTCGGCGACCTCGGCGGCGGCTCGCTCGAGCTCGTGGACGTGCGCGGGATGAGCATCCGGCGCGGAACTACGCTGCCGCTCGGCGGCCTCGCCCTCCAGGACGTGTCGGCGAAATCGATCAAGAAGGCCGAGAAGATCGTGCGCGCAGCGCTCGCGGACGTGCCGGCGCTGGAGGCCGGCGCGCGGCGCACCTTCTACGCGGTCGGCGGCACGTGGCGGGCGCTCGCGCGCCTGCACATGTGGCAGATCGGCTATCCGCTGCACGTGACGCACGGCTACGTCATTCCGGCGAAGGAGACGTTCGAGTTCTCCCGCCTCGTTCATCGGGTGGACACGGAGATGCTCTCGCGCATCGAGGTCATCTCCGACGCCCGGCGGCCGCTGCTCGCCTACGGCGCGCTGGTGCTCGAGCACGTGGTGCGCATCGCCAAGCCCAAACAGGTCGTCTTCTCGGCGCTCGGGGTGCGCGAGGGCCTGCTCTTCTCGCTGCTCGACGCCGAGGAGCGCAAGCGCGATCCGCTGCTCGCAGCGGCGCGCGACCTCAACCTCCTGCGCTCGCGCGCGCCCGAGCACGGCGAAGAGCTGATCGCGTGGACCGACGGCTTCATGGCGAATTCGGGTCTCGACGAGACCGCGGAGGAGAGGCGGCTGCGGCATGCGGCCTGTCTGCTCGCCGACATCGGCTGGCGCGCGCACCCGGACTATCGCGGCGAGCAGTCGCTCAACATCATCGCGCATGCGGGATTCATCGGCATCGACCATCCGGGGCGGGCTTTTCTCGCGCTCTCGGTCTTCTTCCGCCACGTCGGGCTGATCGACGACGAGTTGTCGCCGCGCCTGCGCGAGCTCGCCTCCACGCGCATGCTCGACCGGGCGCGCGTGCTCGGCGCGGCGATGCGGGTCGCCTATCTCGTGTCGGCGGCGATGCCGGGCGTTCTGCCGCGGGCGCCGCTGCGGGTGGAGCGCGGGCGGCTCGTGCTGCGCCTGCCCGGCCCGCTCGGCGCGCTCGCCGGCGAGCGCCTGTTCAACCGCCTGCGGCAGCTCGCGCGGCTCATCGGCCGCGAGCCGGTGATGGTGACCGAGTAAGTCCCGGCAGACGCGCCTCTATTCGCCGCCGGCCGGGGACCTCGCCTCGCGCGCGGGCTTGCGGGCCTCCTTGGCCGCCGCGTGCGCCGGCTCGCGCTCCACGGCGGTGACGCGGCCCTTTTCGACGGCAAGCGCGAGGCGCCCGTGCTTCAGCGCCAACGCCTTCTCGCCGAACAGCTCGCGGCGCCAGCCGCTCAGCGCCGGCACGTCGGCCTCGTCGTCGGCGGCGATGCGCTCGAGATCGTCGACAGTCGCGATCACCTTCGCGGCGACCCCGTGGCGCTCGGCTGTCATGCGCAGCAGCACCTTGAGCAGCTCCACCGTGGCGGTTCCGTTCTGCGCCTGGCGCGCGTGCTCGATGCGCGGCAGCGTCTTCGGGTCGCGGGCGAGCCCGCGGCGCACGGCCTCGACGATGTCGTGGCCCCATTTCGAGCGCTCCAGACCCTTCGGCACGGAGCGCAGGCCGGCCAGCCGCTCCAGCGTTGTCGGCGCGTGAATGGCGATGTCGGTGAGCACCTCGTCCTTGAGGATGCGCCCGCGCGGCACGTCGCGTGCCTGCGCCTCGCGCTCGCGCCAGGCCGCGACTTCGATCAGAACCGCGAGCTCGCGCGGCTTGCGCACACGCGTCTTCAGCCGCTCCCAGGCGCGCTCCGGATCGGCCCGGTAGGTGTCGGGCGAGACCAGCACGTCCATTTCCTCGAACACCCAGTCGACGCGGCCCCTCCGCTCGAGATCGGCGGCGAGCGCCACGTAGACGTCGCGCAGATGCGTCACGTCGGAGATCGCATAGGCGATTTGCTCCGGCGTCAGCGGCCGGCGCGACCAGTCCGTGAAGCGGTGGGACTTGTCGAGCGTGTCGCCGGTGATCCGGTACACGAGCTGATCGTAGGAAATGGCGTCGCCATAGCCCAGCACCATGGCCGCCACCTGGGTGTCGAACACCGGATGCGGAATGAGGCCGGCGCGGTGCCAGATGATCTCGATGTCCTGCCGCGCGGCGTGAAACACCTTGAGCACGGCCTCGTTCGCCATCAGCGCGAAGAACGGCTCGAGGTCGATGCCCTCGGCGAGCGCGTCGATGACCACGGCCTCGTCCGTGCTCGCCATCTGCACCACGCACAGCTTGGGGTAGTAGGTGGTCTCGCGCAGAAACTCCGTATCGACGGTGATGAAGGGGTGTTGGGCGAGCCGCGCGCAGGCCGCCGCCAGTTTCTGGTTCGAGGTGATGGGCTCCATGACGGTTCAATTACCGCAGTCGCGGCGGATTGTCGCGGGGGCGGCGCGGCGAATTATGCCGCAGTGCGGCATGCCCGACGCCGGCCTAGCCCCGCACCCGCGGCAGCATGATGAACTCCCACGGGCTCGGCATCGGCCCGACCGGAACCTCGATCACCGTCGGTCCGTCGCGGCGGGCGAAGCCGCGGCGCAGGGCGCCGCGCAGCTCGTCCGGCGTCCGGGCGCGCTCGGCGGCCGCGCCGAAGCTTTCGGCGAAGCGGACGAAATCGGGGTTCGCAAGGTCGCTGGCGATGAGGCGGTTGCCATAGGCCTCCTCCTGGATGCGGCGCACATTGCCGAAGGCCCCGTCCGCGAACACCACCGTGACGAGCGGAATGCGATGGCGCATCGCGGTGGCGAGCTCGTTCGCGGTGTAGAGAAAACCGCCATCCCCGGCGATGGAGACGACGGGCACGTCGGGCCGCGCGTGCTGCGCCCCGAGCGCAGTCGCAAAGCCCCAGCCGAGATTGTCCTGATAGCCGGGCGAAAGGAACGTGCGCGGCTTGTAGACCGGGAAGGCGAGCCGCGCGGCGAAGCCGATCTGCGTCACCTCGTCGATATAGATGCCGTCCTCGGGAAGCTCCGCCCGCAGCGCCTCGAGGAAGGCGATCTGCGGCGCGAGCTTGGACAGGCGCATGCGCCATTTCGCCTGACGCTCCAGCATCTCCTCGCGGCGGGAGGGGCGGGCGCGGTTGTGGCCGGGCAGCACCTCCAAGAGGCGTTGCAGGATCGGCTTGGCGTCGCCGACGAGGGCGACGGCCGGCCGCCGAAAGCGCTCGGGCTCCTCGGGATCGGCGTCGATGCGGATGACGGCGAGGTCGTCGTCTAGGCCCCACACCGCCTGGGGCACGTGCAGCCGCGTGCCGATGCCGAGCACCACGTCGGCCTCCGCCCACAGTTCGTGGGCGAGCGGCAGCGTGACGCTCAGCGGGTCGCGGCTGTCGAGCACGCCGCGGCCGCGGCGATAGCCGAGCACCGGCGCCTGCAGCATCGCGGAGAGCGCGGTCACCTCTTCGCTCGCGTCCTGCGCGCCGCCGCCGCAGACGATGAGCGGGCGGGCGGAGGCGCCGAGCCTTTTCGCCGCGGCGCGCACCGCGTCCTCGTCGATCGGCACCGGCTCGGGCTCGGCGGGGGCGACGGGCGGCACCGCGCCCCGGCGGCCCCAGAGGTCGATCGCGCATTCGAGCGCCGCCGGGCCGGGCCGGCCGGTGCGCATAGCGCGCATGGCGGCCGCCACGCGGGCAGGGGCCTCGTGCGGGGCCCGGATGCGCGCGGAAAAGTCCACGAGCCGGGCGAGGATGCCTGCCTGGTCGCGGATCTCGTGCAGGTGGCCGAAGCCGCGTCCGATTTCGGCCTGGGGGATCTGCCCGATGAGCGCCAGCACCGGGGCGTTCATGCCGTAGGCGGTGAGGAGGGCCGCGGCGGTGTTGAGCAGGCCCGGCCCGGGCACGACCGCATAGGCCTGCGGCCGCCCCGTCGCCAGCGCCGCGCCGAGGGCCATATAGGCCGCGCCTTGCTCGTGGCGCGCATGCACGGTGCGGATGCGGTCCGCGGCGTGAAACAGGGCGTCGAACAGATGGTCGTTGTGGATGCCGGGGAGGGCGTACATCGTGTCCACGCCGTGGGCGATCAGCGCCGCGACGGTCGCCTCGGCGGTCGTCATTCGTGTCATGCCGCGACCCGGATATGCTGTCGTTCGGGGCGAGTGTGCAGGCCGGGGTCACCGGCGGCAAGGCGATCCCCGGAGGGGGACCTGCGAGCCTTTCCTTGACAAAGCGGGGGCCGCATGCACCTTCGCGCCGCGGCAAGCCAGAGCTTTTCGGGACATTCATGCACCGTTACCGCACGCACACCTGCGGCGAACTTCGCGAACGACAGATCGGCGAGACCGTGCGCCTCTCCGGTTGGTGCCACCGCATCCGCGATCACGGCGGCGTGCTGTTCATCGACCTGCGCGACCATTACGGCATCACCCAGTGCGTCGTCGATCCCGACAGCCCGGCCTTCGAGACGGCCGACA
Source organism: Variibacter sp. (assembly GCA_019689555.1). Classification (GTDB taxonomy): domain Bacteria; phylum Pseudomonadota; class Alphaproteobacteria; order Rhizobiales; family Xanthobacteraceae; genus JADGHE01. The sequence goes on from JADGHE010000028.1 coordinate 18,548, forward strand.
CGCTGCGCGCCGAATGGGTCGTGCGCATGGACGGCAAGCTGCGCCGGCGCCCGCCCGGCACCGAAAACCCTGCTTTGCCCACCGGGCAGGTGGAGGTCTACGTCACCGAGATCGAGGTTCTCGGGCCGGCGGCCGAACTGCCGCTGCCGGTGTTCGGCGAGCAGGAATATCCGGAAGAGACGCGCCTGCGCTACCGCTTCCTCGATCTGCGGCGCGAGCGGCTGCACCGCAACATCATGAAGCGCGGCGCGATCATCGACTCGATGCGCCGGCGCATGAAGGAGGCGGGCTTCTTCGAGTTCCAGACGCCGATCCTCACCGCCTCCTCGCCCGAAGGCGCGCGCGACTTTCTGGTCCCCTCGCGGCTGCACCCGGGCAAGTTCTACGCGCTGCCGCAGGCCCCGCAGCAGTTCAAGCAGCTGCTCATGGTCTCCGGCTTCGACCGCTATTTCCAGATCGCGCCGTGCTTCCGCGACGAGGACCCGCGCGCCGACCGGCTGCCGGGCGAATTCTATCAGCTCGACGTGGAGATGAGCTTCGTCACCCAGGACGACGTGTTCGCCGCCATGGAGCCGGTGTTGCGCGGCGTCTTCGCCGAGTTCGCCGAGGGCTGGCCCGTTACCGAGAAGCTGCCGCGGATCACGTTTGCCGAGGCGCAGCTCAAATACGGCACCGACAAGCCGGACCTGCGCAACCCGCTCGTCATCGCCGACGTGACGGAGGAGTTCGCCGCCGAGGCCGTGACGTTCAACGCCTTCAAGAACGTCATCAAGGCCGGCGGGGTCGTGCGCGCGATTCCCGCGCCGGGCGCCGCCGCGCAGCCGCGCTCGTGGTTCGACAAGCTCAACGAATGGGCGCGCAGCGATCTCGGCGCGGCCGGCCTCGGCTACATCGTGTTCGAGGCCGATGGCGGCAAAGGGCCCATCGCGAAATTCATCCCGGCCGACATCCAGGCGAAGATCGCCGCCAAGGCCGGCGCCAAGCCGGGCGACGCTGTCTTCTTCTCCGCCGGCAAGGAGGCCGATGCCGCCAAGGTCGCGGGCTTTGCGCGCACGCGCATCGGCGAGGAACTGGGGCTCGTGAACAAGGAGCAGTTCGCGCTCGCCTGGATCGTCGACTTTCCGATGTTCGAGTGGAACGAGGAGGAGAAGAAGATCGACTTCTCCCACAATCCGTTCTCGATGCCGCAGGGCGGGCTCGAGGCGCTCGAGACGCGCGATCCGCTCACCATCAACGCCTTCCAGTACGACATGGTCTGCAACGGCTACGAGATCGCCTCGGGCGCGATCCGCAACCACTCGCCGGAGATCATGAAGAAGGCGTTCGGCATCGCGGGCTACGACGAGTCGGTGCTGGAGGCGCGCTTCGGCGGGCTTGCGCGCGCCTTCCGCTACGGCGCGCCGCCGCACGGGGGCATGGCGGCCGGCGTCGACCGCATCGTGATGTTGCTCTGCCGCGAGCAGAACCTGCGCGAGGTCGCGCTCTTCCCGATGAACCAGCGCGCCGAGGACCTGCTGATGGGCGCGCCGTCGGAGGTGACGCCGAAGCAGCTCCGCGAGCTGCACATCCGCCTCGCTTTGCCGCAGAAATAGGCGGAGGAAGGGCGCCGAGGCGGCTTACGGCTTACGCCGCGACGAAACGCACGCGCGTGCCCCAGGGGTCGCGCGTCTCGAACCCGCCGTCGATCGCCGCGACCGGCGCGCCGGCGGCAGCGAGCCGCGCCTTGATCGCCTCGCCGTCGATCGCGCGGCTGTGCGCGAACGCGAACCAGGAAAGGCCCGCCCGATCCGGATCGCGCAGGCCCGCGCCGCGGCTCGTGAAGTCGTTCGCGGCGAGGTGGTGGTGGTAGCGCCCCGAGGACATGAAGCTGATGGTGTTCGGGCGCCCGGCGAACTCGATGTGGCGGCGGCCCGTGAAGTCGAGCCCGATGACGCCCGCATAGAACCGCTCGGCGGCGGCACAGTCGCCGACGCGGAGATTGATGTGGCCGATGCGCAGGCCTGCCGGGGCGCGCCAGGGCGCCTCCGCCCCCTCGGCCGCGCGGGCGAGGGCCTGAAGATCGACGGGCCTGCCGGTCTCGATGGTGCAGTGGCCCGCCGCGTCCCACGCCCAGGTCTCGGGCGGCCGGTCGGCGTAGCACTCGCAGCCGTTGCCCTCGGGGTCGTCGAAGTAGATCGCCTCGTTGACGAGATGGTCCCCGGTGCGGGCGATCGCGAGCCCGATGCGCTGCGCGTGCCGGTACCAGCGGGCGAGATCGCCGCGCGTCGGCATGGCGAAGGCAGCGTGGAAGAGCCCGGCCGCGGCCTTGTCGTCGGGCTTCAGGTCCGCGCGGTGCTCGAGGTGGAGCAGCGGCACGCCGCCGGCGCCCAACAGCGCGCGGCTCGCGGTCAGCTCCATCAGGTCGAGGCCGACCGCCGCGCGGTAGAAGTCGGCGACGCGGCCAAGGTCGCGCACGGCGAGCGCATAGCAGCCGATATGAAGCGGTGCTCGGACCGCCATGTGCGGCCGCGCGGAGGGGTTCGCTGCGTCCATACCGTCCTCCCAGGCCCGCCACCGTTCGCCGGTTGCGGCTTTTCCGGCGCATGATAGCGTCGGGCCTCGGGCACCGGCCACGGCTTTCGGGCCGAGCCGGGCGCGAGGGGCGAGGCGCGGTCGGTTGCCGGGGCCTGCGCCGCTCTGTTATACGCCGCGCGCACCGTTCCACTGGTTTCGCCGAGGCTTGTCATGTCCGTCGACGCTGCGACCGTCCGGCGCATTGCGCATCTCGCCCGCATCGCCGTCGCCGACGACGAGATCGAGCATCTGCAGAACGAGCTCAACGCCATTCTCGCCTTCGTCGAGCAGCTCGCCGAGGTCGACGTCGAAGGCGTCGAGCCGATGACGTCGGCGACGCCCATGCGCATGAAGTGGCGGGACGACGTAGTGACCGACGGCGACATCGCCGCCGACATCGTGCGCAACGCGCCGGCGAGCGCGGACAACTTCTTTCTCGTTCCCAAGGTGGTCGAGTGATGGGCTGGGCCTGCGAACGCGAGCCGTTGTGGTTCGCCTATCGACGGTACAGGGCCGCGCAGGAGAACGCCGCGGCGGCGGCCGCGCGCGGCAACGGCAGGGCCGATGCCGCGGAAGACATGCCGGCTGCCCCGTCCGCTCCCGGACCCGCGGGACGGGAATGTTAGATGGAGACCGTGAGCCTCGTCCCTCCTCACGAAGGAGGGATGAACGGCAAGACGCGGGCGGGGCACACCATGCGCCGGAAGGCATGCGATGACTGAACTCACCTCCTTCACCCTCGCCGAGGCGCGCGATGCGCTCGCGAAAAAGCGCTGCAGCGCCGTCGAGCTCGCCGAGGCGCACCTTGCCGCCATGGAACAGGCGCGCGCCCTCAACGCCTATGTGCTGGAGACGCCGGAGCGGGCGCGCGCGATGGCGCAGGAGGCGGACGCGCGGATCGCCCGCGGCGAAGCGCGGCCGCTCGAGGGCATTCCGCTCGCCGTGAAGGACATGTTCTGCACCGCGGGCGTGCGCACGACCGCGTGCTCGCACATCCTCCACAACTTCGTGCCGACCTACGAGTCGACGGTGACGGCGCAGCTCTGGCGCGACGGCGCGGTGCTGCTCGGCAAGACCAACAACGACGAGTTCGCCATGGGCTCGTCGAACGAGACCTCCTATTTCGGGCCGGTCATTTCGCCGTGGCGGCGCAAGGGGTCGAACGCCGACCTCGTGCCGGGCGGCTCCTCCGGCGGCTCCGCCGCGGCCGTGGCGGCGAATCTCTGCCTCGGCGCGACCGGCACGGACACGGGCGGCTCGATCCGGCAGCCCGCGGCCTTCACCGGCATCGTGGGGCTCAAGCCGACTTACGGGCGCTGCTCGCGCTGGGGCATCGTCGCCTTCGCCTCCTCGCTCGATCAGGCGGGCCCCTTCGCGCGCACGGTGCGCGACGCCGCGATCCTCTTGCGCTCGATGGCGGGGCACGATCCCAAGGACGCGACCTCGGCCGACCTGCCGGTGCCCGACTACGAGGCGGCGGTGGGGCGCTCCGTGAAGGGCCTGCGCATCGGCGTGCCCAAGGAGTATCGCGTGGACGGCATGCCGGCGGAGATCGAGGCGCTGTGGGAGCAGGGCAAGGCGTGGCTCAAGCAGGCGGGCGCCGAGATCGTCGAGGTGTCGCTGCCGCACACGAAGTACGCGCTGCCGACCTACTACATCGTCAATCCGGCGGAGGCGTCCTCCAATCTCGCGCGCTACGACGGGGTGCGCTACGGCCTGCGCGTCGACGGCCGCGACGTCACCGAGATGTACGAGAAGACGCGCGCGGCCGGATTCGGCAGGGAGGTGCGCCGCCGCGTGCTCATCGGCACCTATGTGCTCTCGGCCGGCTACTACGACGCCTACTACCTGCGGGCCCAGAAGGTGCGGACGCTCATCAAGCGCGACTTCGAGGCCTGCTTTTCCGCGGGCGTCGACGCGATCCTCACGCCCACGACGCCGTCCGCCGCCTTCGGGCTCGGCGAGAAGGGCGGCGCCGACCCGGTGGAGATGTATCTCAACGACGTCTTCACCGTGACGGTGAACATGGCGGGGCTGCCCGGCCTTTCGGTCCCAGCGGGCCTCGACGCGCAGGGGCTGCCGCTTGGCTTGCAGCTCATCGGGCGGCCCTTCGACGAGGAGACGCTGTTCGCGCTCGGCCAAGTCATCGAGGACGCGGCGGGGCGCTTTGCGCCGGCGCGCTGGTGGTGACCGGCGCCTTGCGCGCCCGCCGGCCTTCAGCGGGCGCCCGTATTTTGCGGAGCAGGGGGCGGCGGCGACGCGACCTGCGGCAGGTCGGCATCGCTCTCGACCTTCTTGGTTCCGCCGAGATCGCCTCCGCTGCTGAGGAAGATCATCAGCGCGGCCAGCAGGATTGCGGCGAGAATGAGTCCCAGTTGCCTCGTCGATGGACGATCGTCGCGCATGAACGCCTCCAAGCCTGCGGGCTTTCGAGCGTTGTGCTTTGCGGCATAACGCTTCGCGTGGGGGAGGGTTCCGGCGACGGCCGCTCGCGGCGAAGCTTGCGGAGCGTTCGCCGAACGCGCTAGCGAGAAGGCCGCCGCGGGCGGAACGAAGGAAGGAGAGGGCATGAGCGCGCGCGCGCAATCGAGCAGGCTCATCAAGGGCGCGACCGGCGACTGGGAGGTCGTGATCGGCATGGAGGTGCACGCGCAGGTGACCTCCAAGGCCAAGCTCTTTTCCGGCGCTTCGACGGCGTTCGGCGGTCCGCCCAACGCGCATGTTTCGCTGGTTGACGCGGCGATGCCCGGCATGCTGCCGGTGATCAACGGCGAATGCGTGCGGCAGGCGGTGCGCACCGGTCTCGGGCTCAAGGCGCGGATCAACCGCCGGTCCGTCTTCGACCGGAAGAACTATTTCTATCCGGATCTGCCGCAGGGCTATCAGATCAGCCAGTACAAGTCGCCCATCGTGGGCGAGGGCGAGGTCACCGTCACCCTGCCCGACGGCGAGACGGTGACGGTCGGGATCGAGCGGCTGCATCTCGAGCAGGACGCCGGCAAGTCGCTGCACGACCAGCATCCGACGCTCTCCTTCGTCGACCTCAACCGCTCCGGCGTCGCGCTGATGGAGATCGTGACGAAGCCGGATCTGCGCTCCGCCGAAGAGGCGAAGGCCTTCGTCGCCAAGCTGCGCACCATTCTGCGGTACCTCGGCACCTGCGACGGGGACATGGAGAAGGGCAATCTGCGCGCCGACGTGAACGTCTCGGTGCGCCGGCCCGGCGAGCCGCTCGGCACGCGCTGCGAGATCAAGAACGTCAACTCCATCCGCTTCATCGGCCAGGCGATCGAATACGAGGCGCGCCGGCAGATCGCCATCCTCGAGGACGGCGGCACGATCGAGCAGGAGACTCGGCTGTTCGACCCCGCGAAGGGCGAGACGCGCTCGATGCGCAACAAGGAGGAGGCGCACGACTATCGCTACTTCCCGGATCCCGACCTCCTGCCGCTGGAACTCACCGAAGAGGAGATCGAGGCGCTGCGGGCCGACCTGCCCGAGCTGCCGGACGAGAAGCGGGCGCGCTTCATCCGCGACTACGGGCTCACCCCCTACGATGCGGACGTGCTCGTCGCCGAGCGCGCGACCGCCGATTACTTCGAGGAGGTCGCGAAGGGCCGCGATGCCAAGACGGCGGCGAACTGGGTGATCAACGAGCTGTTCGGCCGGCTCAACAAGGAGGGCAAGGAAATCGCGGACGCGCCGGTCTCCGCGGCGCAGCTCAGCGCGATCCTCGACCTCATGGCGGAGGGCACGATCTCGGGCAAGATCGCCAAGGAGCTGTTCGAAATCGTCTGGAGCGAGGGCGGCGACCCGCGCGAGATCGTCGAGAAACGGGGCCTGAAGCAGGTCACCGACCTCGGCGCGATCGAGAAGCTCATCGACGAGATCGTCGCCGCCAACGCCGACAAGGCCGCGCAGGCCAAGGCCAATCCGAAGCTTCTCGGCTGGTTCGTCGGCCAGGTGATGAAGGCCTCCGGCGGCAAGGCCAATCCGCAGGCCGTGAACGATCTGCTGCGGCAGAAGCTCGGGCTGTAGGCGCGCGGCGCTTCGCCGCAGCACGCTCTGCGCCGCAGCACGCACGCGCGGCCAACGCCGCTTCGATCCGCCAAGCGAGGGATTGCCGGCGCGCCCCTCGGCGCGCCGGCGAAAACATCTTTCGCCGCAGCCCGCGGCGCCTTGGCGGCGGGGCGGTCTTTGCGAATCGCTCCGGCGCGAATCGCGCGCCTGCGGGGGCGAGCGCGTCTTTCGCGGGCTTCTCGCGGCCCTCGGCGAAAAAATTCTTGCCGCCGCATCCGCCTTCGGCCCGCGTCGAAAAGGGCGCGCGAGAAGGGCTCGCCGCGCCCATGCGCGGCGCAAAGCCGCGCGCGGCACCGTCGGTGCGACGTTGAAGAAATGCCCATGAAATAAGGACATCTCGCAATCCCGCAGGACTGCGAAAACCGCCTGCGCGGACGGCCGCTGCGCCGCGCGCGCTGCGCACCAGGCGCCGCGATGCCGGGAATGCCTGCGGCACAAGCGTTCCCAGCATCCACCATTCTTTAAGCGGAGTCGCTGTTTTTGTGGTTGTGCGGTAGGAATCGCATCAGTGCACGAGCGATTCGCGCGTGCACTGTTTGGTCAGTCGCCATCCACTCAGGCTAGGAGGACAGCATGGCGAAGAAGGCAGCCACCAAGGCGAAGACGAAGCCGGCGGCGAAGAAGCCGGCGGCGAAGAAGACGGCCGCGAAGAAGACGGCTGCGAAGAAGCCCGCGAAGAAGAAGTGAACACGCCAGTTCGGCGCGCGAGCGTCGACATGGCACCAACTGCGTCGCGCAGGCCGACGACGTCGTTCGGAGATGTCGCCGGTTCGAGTCGACGACCGAGGGCGTCGGCGAATCCGGGGCTTAGCCTTCACGTCATCCGGGTGTGGCGGCCGGCCCGCAGGGGCGTTTCGCGCCTTGCGCCGAGCGGTGCGCCGTCATCGGCGTACGCGGATCAGTGCGGGGGCCGGCACACAGGCCGGACGGTCGGGAGGAAACGGTAGCGCAGTCTCTTCTCTCTGCCTCGCCGCTGGCGGAGGCACTCTCCGCCGGCGGGCGGCCATCCTCGAAGATGTCGCCGACGCCCTCGGTAGTTCGGCAGCCCGCTGCGCCAGCGCGACGGGCTGCATGTCACGCCGAGGGACCGATCGCCTCCAAGCCCTCGTTCTATTCCGCCATCTCGATCGGCACCTGGCTCGTGATCTGGCGCCAGGCCGCGATTTCCCGTACGAGCCACGCCTGCTCCTCGTCGAGCGTCGGGTGGGGAATGCGCCGCATGTGGTTCTTGGCGAAGGCGGCGACGACGTCCGGCGACTTCATGGCCTCGAGAATGGCGGCGTGCAGCTTTTCCAGAATCGGCCGCGGCGTCGCGGCGTGGGCGAACAGGCTGTGCCAGAACCCCGTGCCCGGCCGGCTGTAGCCGAGCTCGGCCAGCGAGGGGATGTCGGGAAACTCGGCAAGCCGCGTCTCCTCGGTGACCGCGATTGGCCGCACCGTGCCGTTCTTCAGGATCGGCGCCGCGGTGGCGACGTTCATGGTGCCGACCTGGACGTCGCCGGTCATCATGTCCTTCAGATAGGCGGCGCCGCCGCCCTTGTTGGGCACGTGCACCATCTCGATTCCCGCCTGCTTGGCGAACACCTCCATTCCGTAGTGCGGAAAGCTTCCGACGCCCGCGCTGCCGTAGCGGATCTTGCCGGGATTGGCTTTGGCGTAGGCCACGAGTTCCGCCACGCTCTTCGGTGGGAAGTCCTTGGTCGTGACGAGCAGGAAGGAGGGGAGGTCGACGAGACGCGCCAGCGCCACGACCGACTTCTCGTAGTCGATCGACATGCGCTTCGCATGCACGATGGGCGTGATCGCGTTGGTCGACGGATTGCCGACCATCAGCGTGTATCCGTCGGGCTTGGCGCGCACCATTTCCTCGACGGCGATGATGCCGAAGGCGCCCGGCCGGTTCTCGACCACGAACGACTGGCCGAGAATATGCTTGAGCCGCTCGGCGACGACGCGCGCCGCAATATCGGTCGCGCCGCCCGGAACGTAGGGCACGAGGATGCGAACGGGCCGGCTCGGATAGGTCTCCTGCGCCGCGGCCGAGCTGCCGACGAGCAGCAGGGCGGCGAGCGCCAGCAGCGCGCGTCGAGGCATGTTTTCCTCCCTGGTTGATGACGGGCGAGAAAGGAATGCCATCCGCAGCGCCCGCGCTGCGGATGGGCCGGCGCTCTTGCGTCAGGCGTGCGCCCGCGCCTTCGGCGCGAAGCCGGTGCTCAGCCTCCCGCAGCCTTCAGCCGCTTGTTGCAGGCGCTCCAGTACTGCGGCCACTTCATTCCCTTCTCGATCTTTCCGGCGGCCTTGGCGGCGCGCCATTCGGCGCCGCACTTCTTCTGCCGCTCGCGCAGAGCCGCGACGGCGGGGCTCGGCTGCTTGGCTGCGCCTTGCTTCTTCTCCTGCGCGAAGCCCGGCACGCTCGCAGCCGCCGTCACGATCGCGGCCGCGACGGCGGCCGCCAGAACCCGTTTCACCATGGACGCCTCCCATTCCCGCAATCGCTGCGACTCTTTGAAGGCGGGCGCATGCGACGCCGGGTGAGCATAGGGCGCAGGGCGGTTCCGCGTCTACGGGGGGCATGAACCCGCGCGCCATTGCGGCTCCGTCGTCGCGGCGTTCACGCATGCCGCGCCGCGTCCCGCCCATGGCGAACCGGCCGAACGTCCGCGCGCGGTGCCGCCCGCAGCCGTCTCGCCCTGGAGTGAGTGCGGCTTCTTCGCAGCGTCGTTATCAAGCTGCCAAGCGGCAGGGTTTCCGGCGCGTAAGCGCAGGCGCGAAGGGCCGCACAATCACGGTCTTACGTGGTTAGTGCGCCGTATCGCGCGGCTTTCGCCCACACCGCGTTCAGATTCGATTCAGCGCGTCGCTTAAGATGCGATTCAAATCTCGCGGCAATGATCCGCGTCACGGCGGGAGCCGGAAGAAAACCCGCAGAGTGGCGTCAAACCGCGGATCGTCGATGCGCGTCGGAACGAGCATCGGGACGCGGCAGGGAAACAGGAGGCCGACATGGCCCGCATCGAACTTCTCGACGTGGAAGCCGGCGCGCTGGGACACGCCCACGTCACGGCCGACGTCTTCTTCGAGCTGGGGATGATGTATTCCACCGGACGGTCGGTTCCGGCCGACCTCGTCTCCGCGCACAAGTGGTTCAACATCGCGGCGATGCGGGGCAATCCGGAAGCGGCTCGGCTGCGTCGCGAAATCGCGGCCGAGATGTCCGAGGGCGAGATTGCGACGGCGCAGCGCGCCGCGCGCGACTGGCTCGCCCGCCACTGACGTCCGCGCCGGCGGGCCGCAGGGGGCGCGGCGCGCCGGCGCAGACGATCGGTCCCGCGGTCGAAGGGCCGCTTCGGGCCGGTGCCCTGTTTGTTGCGGTCCCATGGCCGGCCTGCGGTCGGGCGAATCTCGGGGTCGTTCACGATGCGGGCGGCGGTTCGGCGTCGGTCGCGCGTTCTTGCGAACGCGGTCGGGCGACGGCCAGCGCATTTTAGAATTCCACCTATTCTTCCGGAGAAGCGATCGCGGCTTGCCGCAGCGGCCTTCCTCGCGCAGGATGGTCGCGACGTTCGGGGAACCGCCCTGCCGGCCTGTGCGGCCTTGCCGCACGCTGCCCTCATCCCATTGAGCGCGTAGGGACGTCGGCCCGCCGCAGGCGTGCCGTGGCTCGATGCGCCCGATGCGGCAAGGGGGCCGGCGGCAGGCGCTCCACGGACAACAAAGAACGGCTTGCCCAGGAGATCCTCGTGAGACGCACCAAACTTCTTTCTGTCACGCTCGCAGCCGTAGCCGCAGCGTTCGCCGTAGCGACGCACCCGGCGTCGGCGCAGGATTATCCGAACCGCAACATCACGATCGTCGTGCCGTTTGCGGCCGGCGGGCCGACCGATGGGGTCGCGCGGCAGATCGCAGCCGCCCTCCAGGCGAAGTTCGGCCAGAGTGTCGTGGTGGAGAATGTGAGCGGGGCGGGCAGCACCATCGGCACCACGCGGGTCGCACGCGCGGCGCCGGACGGCTACACGCTGCTGGTGCACAATCTCGCCATCTCGGCCAATCCCTCGCTCTATCCGAAGCTCGCCTTCGACCCGGAGAAGGATCTCACGCCGGTCGGCTTCATCAACTACCAGCCCCTCATTCTGGGCGCGCGCAAGTCGCTGCCCGCCAACACGCTGCCGGAGCTTGCCGACTGGCTCAAGGCCAATATCGGGCGCTTCGCCACGCCCGGCACGGGGAGCACCGGGCATCTCACCTCGGCGCTGTTTGCCCAGGCGCTGGGGGTGAAGATCGACTACATTCCCTACCGCGGCGGCGCTCCGGCGCTGCAGGACCTCGTCGCCGGGCATGTCGACTTCTTCTTCGGCACGCCGCAGCAGCTGCTCGAGCCGATCAAGACCGACATGATCAAGGCCTATGGCGTGACCTCGCGCGAGCGCATGGAACAGCTCCCCGATCTGCCGAGCTTCGTCCAGCAGTTCGGGCCGAAGCTCGAAATTTTGTTCTGGCACGCCATGTTCGCGCCCGCCGGCACGCCGAAGCCCGTGATCGACAAGCTCAATGCGGCGCTGCAGGAGTTCATGTCCGATCCGGAGATCGTGAAGGGCTGGTCGATCATCGGCGTCTCGCCCTATCCGAAGGAGAAGCGTAGCCCCGAGGCCGGCAAGGAGCTGATGCATTCGGAAATCGTGCGCTGGGGCGAGGTGATTCGCGCCAACAACATCCAGCCGCAGAACTGAGCGGCGCGGCACGGCGCGGCCGTTCCGGCAACTAGGCCGGGTCGGCGCGCGGGGCGCGCAAGGGGCGCGCGCTCCCTCTCGGGCGGGCGCTCGCGCCCGCCGCGGAGGGGGCCGCGGAAGAACGGAAACGAGGGGGACGAGAGGCCGCCGTGATCAAGCGCATCCAGAACGCCTACTATGTCGTCAACAACGTGAGCGAGACGGCCGCCTTCTACCGCGATGTGCTGGGCCTGAAGCTGATGTTCCAGGACGGGGAGCGCTGGGCGCAGTTCGATGCGGGCGGCGGCAACTTCTCCCTCGGCGCGCCGGAGGAGGCCGCGCCCGGCGCCGCCGGCGCCGTGGTGGTGTTCGAGGTGACGGACCTGGAGCAGGCCGCCGGCCGCATCGCGGCCGCGGGCGGCGAGATTCTCGCCCGCCGGGACATGGGCGCGCACGGGCGCACGCTCGCCTTCCGCGACCCCGCCGGCAATGTCGTCCAGCTCTTCGCGCGCGCAATACGCGCGCAATAGCGCGCAATAGACGGGTGGCGGCCGCGGGGGCTGCGCTCAGGTTCGGCCGGCCGCGGGGGACGCGCGCGTCCTCCGTCCGCCTTGCTGGCCTTTGCGGCGGCGGCAGCCGGCAGCCGGGGGCGGCGCGCGCTCGGCGCGCCTGTCGGGCGGCGTCGATCACTGTGCAGAGGAAGCGGTCCTGGGCACCTCGGCCGGCCGCCGGGGCGCGGCCGCCGGCCGCTCAAACCCGCCCCGTCGGGGGCCGAGCTCCGGCCGTTTGCCCATGGCAGCGTCAGGAGGGAGGGCCTGGACGGGGCGGTCGCACGGCGGCGCTTGCCAATTCGGGACGCAAGGGGCATATCCGCGGGCGGACGGAGACGTGGCCGAGAGGCTGAAGGCGGCGGTTTGCTAAACCGTTATACGGCCAAAAGCCGTATCGAGGGTTCGAATCCCTCCGTCTCCGCCAGAGACCGCGCGCCCGACCTCTCCCTGCGGCTTTGAGAAGAGGAAATCTCCGCGCTCTGCAGCCTCTTCCGAAATGGCTCTGTACTTGAGTCTTAAGGCTCCCGGCGCGCTCGGTATCCTCATCCTCTGTTGGCCTTTTTCCCTCGGCCAGGCCGGTTGGGTCGAATTTCCGCCTCCGCCGCGGCGGTCGCGGCAATCGTCCGCGGCGTCACAGCCGCGGCCTCATTGAAACTCCGGTATGTGCGCGACGTCGCGAATGTCGTCATCGGCCCGAGCCACAAGAGATTGTGCGTTGCGCGGCCGCCGAAGGCGGACGGGGCCGTTCACCTCGATCGCGGCATGGCGTTGCGATATGCGCCAGTTTGGATAATCTTCCCAAGGGGACGGTCAGCCGTGTGCCGCGACGGGCAGGCGGGAAGACCGCTTTCAAAATCCGCTCGGGCCGCAGCCCCGACAAACAACGAGGGAGGAATCCGCAGTGACCACGCACCGCAGAACCGTGTTGAAAGGTCTGCTCGGCGCCGGCGTCTCGGCCGTGGCGCTCAAGGCGCCGACGGTGCTCGCTCAAACTCCGGTGAAGATCGGGCTGCTCACCGTCAAGACCGGACCGCTCGCCCAGGGCGGGATCCAGATGGAGCAGGGAATCGTCACGTTCCTGAAGGAGAAGAACTACACGCTCGCCGGCCGCAAGGTCGATTTCATCTCGGCGGACACCGGCGGCAATCCGGCGGGGGCCAAGACCAAGGCGCAGGAGCTCATCGAGCGCGACAAGGTGCACGTGATCCTCGGCCCCCTGGCGGCCTTCGAGCTTTTGGCCATCACCGACTATGTTCGCGACCACCAGACGCCGCTCATCAGCCTCGCCGCCGCGGAGGACGTGACGCAGCGCAAGGCGAATCCCTTCGTCATCCGCCCCTCCGCCACCTCCGCGCAGTGCTGTCATGTGATGGGCGACTACGCCGCGAAGGAGCTCAAATACAAGCGTGCGGCGACGATTTCGGAAGACTTCGCCTTCGGCTACGAGCAGATGGCCGGGTTCCAGCGGGTGTTCGAGGACAACGGCGGCCGCGTCGTCAAGAAGCTGTGGCCGCCGCTGGTGACCCCCGATTACACCCCCTACATCGCGCAGATCGGCAATGTCGACTGCGTCTTCAACGGCTTCGCCGGCTCCAATCCGGTGAAGTTCATGCGCGCCTATGCCGATCTCGGCCTCAAGGGGCGCATCCCGCTGCTCGCGGGCTGGACCGCAATGGACGACGCCTTGCTGCGCAGCCTCGGCGACGAGGCGGTGGGCGTCATTTCGGTCGCCTTCTACTCCGCCGACTACGGATCCGAGAGCAACAAGCGCTTCGTCGCCGCGATGCAGAAGGATTACGGCGTGCTGCCCGGCGGCTATTCGGCGGGCATGTATGTCGCCGGCCAGTGCGTCGAGGCCGCCGTGCAGAAGCTGGGCGATGCCGGCCCCGACGGCAAGACCCTGGCCGAGGCGCTGCACCAGATCTCGGTCGCCGATACGCCGCGCGGACCGGTGAAGTTCGACAAATACGGCAACGTGGTGGGTGACGTCTTCGTTCGCCGGTGCGAGCGCAAGGGCGGCCAGCTCGTCAACACGGTCATCAAGACGTACTCGAATGTGAGCCAGTTCTGGACCTACGACGAAAAAGAATTCCTGGCCAACCCGGTCTATTCCCGCGACTATCCGCCGGCCAAGTACATCGAATAGCGCGGGCCGCGCGTCGCCTCCGTTCCTCCCCTGCATCAGGGGAGGAACGGCGGCCGAAAGACTCCACGAATCCGCCGGCCCGGCCGAGCGGTGTGCGGCTGCAGGGTTGGAAACGGCCTTTCCATGATGGTGCAAATCACGTCGGCGCAAGCCGCCATTCTCGCGGTGAACAGCATCGCGCTCGGCGGGCTGCTATTTCTGCTTTCGGCGGGGTTCTCATTGATCTTCGGACTGATGCGGATCCCCAATCTCGTGCACGGTTCGTTTTTTATGCTGGGAGGCTATTTCGGCGTGACGTTTCTGGACCGGGGGGTGAATTTCTGGCTCGCCGCGCTGCTCAGCGCTGCGGCCATGGCCGTGATCGGCGGGCTCATCGAGCGCTTCCTGCTGCGCCGCCTCGAGGGGCAGATCCTGCCCCAGGTCCTGTTGACGCTGGGCCTCGCCTTCATCATCGCCGACATCTGCCTGATGGTGTGGACCGGCGATCCGTGGCAGCCCTCGCCGCCGCCGGAGCTGCGGGGTACGGCGCAGGCCTTCGGGATGTTCTTTCCGCTGTACCGGCTGGCGATCCTCGGGGTGGCCGTCGTGATCGCCATCGCTCTGTGGCTGATGGTGGACAGGACCCGGCTCGGCGCCATGATCCGCGCCGGCGTCGACGATCCCGTGATCGCGCGCGTGATGGGCATCAAGGTCTCGCAGCTTTTCACGTTGATCTTCTGCCTCGGCGCCGCTCTGGCGGCGTTCGCGGGCGTCATGGGGGCGCCCTATCTGTCGGTCTATCCCGGCCTCGACTTCGAGATGCTGCCGCTCGCGCTGATCGTGGTCATCCTGGGCGGCACCGGCAGCCTGCTGGGCGCGCTGGTCGGCAGCTTTCTGATCGGGTTCCTGTACAATTTCGGGCAGGCGATGTTTCCCGACCTCGCCTATGTGATCCTTTTTCTGCCGATGGTGCTGGTTCTCGTGTTGCGGCCGCAAGGCCTGTTCGGCCGGGTGGAAGCATGAGTGGGAACCGGTTTCGCAGCGTGGGCGTCGCGATCGCGCTGGTGCTGCTCGCCACGCTGCCGCTCTGGGTGGGCAACTCCTATTACATCAACGTCGCGAGCCAGATTCTGCTGTTCGCGGTGTTCGCGCTCGCGCTCAACGTGCTCGTCGGCTATGCCGGCCTCGTATCGCTCGGCCATGCCGGACTGTTCGCGATCGCCGGCTACGCCGCCGCGCTGATGCTGCAGGCGGGCTACGGGCATCTCGCGGCCGATACGGCCGCGGTCGTGATTACGCTTGCGGCCTCGGCGATCTTCGCCGTGCTCGCCCTGCGCTCGACCGGCATCGGCTTCTTGATGATCACGCTCGCGCTCGGGCAGATCATTTGGGGCATCGCTTACCGGTGGGCGAGCCTCACCAACGGCGACAACGGCATCAACGTGGCGACGCGCCCAGCGCCGTTCGGCATCAATCTCACAGGCGCGCCGGGCTTCTACTTCGCGACGCTCCTCGTCTTCCTGCTGGCGCTGGCGTCGATGGCCGTCTTCGTGCGCTCGCCCTTCGGGGCGAGCCTGCGCGGCACCCGCGACCAGCCGCTGCGGATGAACGCGCTCGGCTACAATGTGTGGCTGATCCGGTTCTTCGCCGTGCTGTTCTCGGGCTTCTGGACCGCCGTATCGGGGCTCCTGTTCATCTATTACAACCAGTTCATCAGCCCGCAGGTCGCGGCGCTCACGACCTCCGCCGAGATTCTGTTGATGGTGATTTCCGGGGGAACGGCGACCCTGCTCGGCCCGGTCGTCGGCGCAGCGATCGTCGTCGTGATGAAGAACGTGGTCAGCGCCTATATCGAACGCTGGAACCTCGTGCTCGGCGTCATTTTCGTGCTCATCATCAGCTTCATGCCGGACGGGCTCGTGCCGGGCTCGGTGCGCCTGTGGCGCTGGGGCTGGCAGACGGTCCGCGCGCGCCTCGACGGCTGGATCAGCTCACCGGTCGAGGAGCACGGGCGATGACCGCGCTTGTCGTTCAGGGGCTGTCGAAGTCCTTCGGCGGCCTGCGGGTCACGGCGAATGTCAGCCTCACAGTCGCCCCCGGCGAGCGGCGGCTGATCATCGGCCCCAACGGCGCCGGCAAGACCACGTTGTTCAATCTCATCACCGGCAACATCACGCCGGACAGCGGATCGATTTCCCTGTTCGGCCGGGACATCACGCGCGTCCCCAGCCATCGCCGTCCGCATCTCGGCCTGGCGCGGACCTACCAGATCATCACGCTGTTCCCGCACGACACGATCCTGCGCAACGTCACTTTGGCGCTGCTCGGGCTCCTGCCGCTGCGCTGGAACCCGCTGGTCGATCTGGACCGGAAGGAGGCGATCGTGGCGCGGGCGCGCGAGGCGCTCGCCCGCGTCGGCCTCGACAATATCGCCGAGCGCCCGCTGTCGCAGACGTCCTACGGCGAGCGCAGGCGGGTGGAGATCGCCATGGCGCTCGCGCAAAACCCCAAGGTGCTGCTGCTCGACGAGCCGTATGCCGGCCTGTCGATCGACGAGCGGCAGGACGTGCAGAAGCTGCTGGAGAAGATCCCGCGCGACGTGACGATCGTGATGATCGAGCACAACATGGACGTCGCGCTCGATTTCGCGGACCGGATCACGCTCTTGCACTTCGGCGAAGTGATCGTCGAGGGCACGCGCGCCGAAGTGGTGGCCGATCCGCGCACCCGGGAGGTCTATCTTGGCGACTGAGGCGCTCACGCTTTCCGGCGTCGATGCCTATTACGGCGACAGTCACGTGCTGCACGACGTGAGCTTCGCGTTGCAGCCGGGCCGCCTGCTCGGGCTGCTCGGCCGCAACGGCGCCGGCAAGACCACCTGCATGTCGACCATCGTGGGCATCCTGAAACCGCGGCGGGGCGACATCCGGCTTTTCGGCGAGTCGGTGGCGGGGCTTGCCCCTGACGTGATCGCCCGCAAGGGCATCGGCCTGGTGCCGCAAGGCCGGCGCACGTTCCGCAGCCTCACGGTGCGCGAGAACCTGGTGGTGGCGGCGCAGCCGCCCCGGCACGGGGAGGCCGCCTGGACGCTCGACCGGGTCTTCGCCCTGTTCCCGCGCCTCAAGGAGCGGCAGGCGCAGCTTGCCGGCTCGCTGTCGGGCGGCGAACAGCAGATGCTCGCGATCGGCCGTGCGCTGATGGGCAATCCGCGCGTCCTGCTGATGGACGAGCCGTCGGAGGGGCTCGCGCCGCAGATCGTCGCCGAGGTCGGCCGCACCATCGACCGGCTCAAGGCGGAAGGGCAGTCGATCGTGCTCGTCGAGCAGAACGTCAAGCTGACGCTCAATCTCGCCGACGAGGTCGTGATCATCAACACCGGTCGGGTGGTGTTTCAAGGATCGGCGCGCGAGCTGGAAGGCAACGAGGCGGTCATTTCTCAGCACCTCGGCGTCTTTTGACCGCGCGCGCACCGCCGTGGTCGCCGTGCGGGGCCGCGCGCCGCGGGCCGCGCCATCTGCGCATTGCGGATGAGCGGAACGGCGCGAATGGCCTGCCCGGATGCGGCGCCGCAAGGGAGCGCAAGGCGCGCCGCTTCGCGCGCTCGCCCGCGCGCGGGCCACTGGTCTGCTGTCGAATGGTCTGCTGTCAAAATCGGGGCCGTTTCCAGTCTACTCGCCGGCGACCGGCGCGAAGGCGCCCGTCCGCGGGTCGTAGACCGACATCAACCCCGTGGCCACGTCGAAATAGGCGGCGTGGAGCTTGAGCTCGCCGGCGTCCACGAGCCTGCGCACGAAGGGAAAGGTCATCAGGTTGCGCAGCGAATTGATGATCGAGGCCTGTTCGAGCTCGGCCAGATAGGCCGCGAGCGGGCGGTCGCCGCGCGCGCCCACGGTCTCCGCGGCCGGCGCGATCAACGACATCCATTTGCCGATGAAGTCGCCGGGAGAGAGCGGCGCGTTCGGCTCGGCGAAGGCGCGGACGCCGCCGCAGCGCGCGTGCCCGAGCACGACGATGTGCTTCACCTTGAGCGCCTGAACGGCGAATTCCAGCGCCGCGGAAACGCCGTGCATCAGCCCCGTGGGAGAATAGGGCGGCACGAGGTTGGCGACGTTGCGCATGACGAACAGTTCGCCGGGGCGCGCATCGAAGATCACCTCGGGCGAGACGCGCGAATCGCAGCAGCCGATGACCATGATCTCCGGCTTCTGCCCGGTCTCGGCGAGCTGCCGATAGCGGTCCTGCTCGATGGGAAGGCGCGTGTGGCGAAAGGTGCGATAGCCGTCGATGAGCCGCTGCGGAAAGTCCATTTGACCTCGTGTCCGGTTTTGGGGCCGCGCGCCGGCGCGAGACCGTCGCGCTCAGGCGAAGATTCGTCGGATCAGTCGTACACGACAGCGTTCGGGAGCGGCAAATAGCCGAGCCACCGGGCATGTCGTTGCCTCCCCGGTCGTTTCGGGAGACCTCGCGCCGTGTCGACGCGTCATCGGCAGTTGTTTTTCTTGGACGTGAACGCCTCTTGCCGCGCGGCGACGGCTGGAGCGGAGGGAAGCACAACTTGGTCGATTGTGAAACGGCGGACGCGCCGCCCCGCGCGTCGCGGCCGCGGGGGCCGGTCTGCCGCGGTTTCGGATGTGCGCCTCCGCCTCGCAGGCACGATAGCGCTCTCCGCCGCACTGGCTCGCCGGCCACCTTGACGGCGGTGGGAGCAGCCGGGATCGTGGCCGGGCGCGCAACGAAATCGCCCGGCTCTTCGTTGGTTCCGGGCCAAGCGAACCGCCGATGCTCTTCGTCCCTGCCCAGCGCTGGCTTACCCTCGCCGTCTCCGGCGCGGGGCTTGCGCTGGGGCTTGTCCTTCAGGCCCTTGGACTGCGTTCCGTCGCGCAATGGACATGGGCGGCGGCGACGCTGCCGGTGCTGCTCGTCCTCCTCGCCGAGATCGTGACCAGCCTGCGCCGCGGCGATGTCGGGCTCGACATCGTTGCCGCACTGTCGATGAGTGCCGCGCTCGTCTTCCGCGAGGAGCTGGCGGCGGTCGTCGTGGCGCTGATGTACGCGGGGGGCCAGTTTCTCGAGGGCTTTGCCGAGCGTCAGGCGCGCCGAGAGATGACGGCACTCTTGAGCCGCGTGCCGCGCACCGCCCTTCGCTATCGCGATGGCGCGCTCGAGGAGGTCGCGCTCGACCTCGTCGCGCCCGGCGACCGCTTGCTCGTGCGGCGCGGCGACGTCGTGCCGGTCGACGGCACGGTGGCGAGCGGGCTTGCGGGTCTCGACCTGTCCGCCTTGACCGGCGAGTCTCTGCCGCAGCAGCGGGCGGTCGGCGAGACGGTCATGAGCGGATCGACCAATGTCGGCGAGGCATTCGATCTCCTCGCCTCGCACCGCGCGGCCGAAAGCACCTATGCGGGCATCGTTCGTCTCGTCGAGGCGGCGCAGCGCTCGAAGGCGCCGATGTCGCGCCTCGCCGACCGCTTCGCGATCGTCTTTCTGGTCGCGATCATGGCGCTTGCGGGCGGTGCATGGCTTGTGACCTACGATCCCATCCGCGCCGTGGCCGTCCTCGTCGTCGCCACGCCCTGTCCGCTCATTCTCGCGGTACCGGTTGCCATCGTGTCCGGGCTGTCGCGCGCGGCGCGGCACGGCATTCTCGTCAAGGGCGGCAAGGCGCTTGAGAGTATGGCGCGCGTCGCGACGCTGGTCGTCGACAAGACGGGAACGATCACCGAAGGGCAGGCGGGGCTCGCCTCCGTCGCGGCGAGCGCGGGGCGCAGCGCGGATGAGGTCTTGCGCATTGCGGCCTCGCTCGATCAGGCCTCGCAGCACGCGATCGCGCGCGCGTTGGTCGCCGCGGCGAGGGCACGCGGGCTTGCCCTTGCGATTCCGAGCGACGTCGTCGAGGCGCCGGGGGAGGGGGTGGAAGGCGTGGTCGAGGGCAGGCGCGTCGCCGTGGGCGGCGCGCGCTTCGTCGCCGCGCATCTCGCGTGCCCGGCCGCCCCGCCCGCGGGAAAAGCGCGGACGCCGGGCGCGGTCTCGGTCGCGGTGGCGATCGACGGCGCGCTCGCCGGCGAACTGATGTTCGCCGACAGGCTGCGCGCAGGGACGGAGCGGCTGCTGCGCGACCTCCGCGCTCTGGGCATCGCGCGCATCGTGCTTGCAACGGGCGACCGGCGCGACGTGGCCGACACCATCAGCGCCGGGTTGGGCTTCGATGCCGTGCGCTCCGAGCTGACGCCGGATCAGAAGGTGCTCACCGTGCTTTCGGAACGCAAGCACGGACCCGTCATGATGGCGGGCGACGGGGTCAACGACGCGCCCGCCCTCGCCGCCGCCGATGTGGGGCTCGCGATGGGTGCAAAAGGCGCGGCCGCCTCGGCGGAAGCGGCGGACGTCGTCCTTTTGGTCGATGCGCTCGACCGCATCGTGCCCGCCATCGAGATCGCACGGCGCTCGCGACGGATCGCGCTCCAAAGCGTCTACGCCGGCATCGGCCTCTCCGTCGTCGGCATGATCGCCGCCGCCTTCGGCGCCATCACGCCGGTTCAGGGCGCGCTGCTGCAGGAACTGATCGACGTCGCCGTCATTCTGAACGCGCTCCGGGCCTTGCGGGAATGATCACGCGACCGCCACCACATCCTGCGCGGGATACGACAGTCCGCCCCTGCCTCAAGGCTCGCCGTAATACAGGCGGCGGAACGTGCGCGCCGGAATCTTGTTGCTCACGTGGATGTCCCACAGCGTCGAGCGGCCCGACCGCAGGTGCTCGGCAAAGAGCCGGTCGAACTGGCCGAGCGAGTTGA